>NZ_JALKFY010000619.1:0-29985 GCF_023242985.1 Frankia sp. Mgl5
ACCTAGATTCCCTAAAAATACCGGCCGCAGGTTACTCGCGGCATTTTAAGTTCCTGAAGGAACGCTTGATCCTTAGGCTGCCACTACCAGAGCAGCAGAGCGTGGTAAAAATCCTAGACCGTGCGGCCGATCTGCGGGCGAAGCGCCTTAGGGCACTCGCTCTTCTTGACACCCTCTCCCAGGAAATTTTCTATGACATTTTCGGCGATCCCGTTCGCAATACAAAGGAGTGGCCCCTTGTCAAAATCAGGGATCTCGTACACAGAATTGATAGCGGCCGAAGTCCCAAATGCCTCAATCGGCCCGCGCACAATGGCGAATGGGGGATCCTTAAACTGAGCGCCGTCACGGGCTGCGAATATAAGGCAGTCGAGAACAAAGCGCTTCCATCCAGCGAGATACCATTCCCGGAATGTGAAGTGAAATCGGGCGACCTGCTCTTCACTAGGAAGAATACCCGCGAGCTAGTCGGCGCTTGCGCAATCGTAGAAGAAACCCCGCCGCAACTTCTAATGCCGGATCTTATTTTCCGTCTCGTGCCAGACACTGAGGCGCCGGTAGATCCAATCTACCTCCACAGCCTACTTTCGTACCCTAGTAAGCGGCGCGTCGTCCAAAATTTGGCGAGTGGCAGCGCCAGCTCAATGCCTAACATCTCGAAATCGCGACTCCAGTCACTAGAAGTCGAGCTTCCACCCCTTGATCTACAGAAGCAGTTCGCCGAGAAAATTCGTGCTATCACCTCACTGAGACGAGTATACCGCGCGGAACTATCCAAATTTGATAGCCTCTTCGAATCCCTCCAACACCGCGCCTTTCGGAGCGAACTCTGACCACCCCGACCGACTGTCCCGACTGTCCGGGATAGAGTGACTTGTGAGCAACTTCGCGTTCCTCGAGGCCGAGTGGCCTGACCTGCACATTGAGGCCACGCACGCCGAGAGGGTCGCGGTTGCCGACCCCCAGACGGCCTGCTTCTACGCCCGCCGCTGCCTTGAGATCGCGATGCGCTGGCTATACCAGGCAGACAGCTCCCTGAAGCGCCCGGAACGCAGGGACCTGGCGGCGATGATCGCTGAACCATCGCTGGCGAGCCAGGCGGATCCGAAGATCCGCACCAAGATGGACCTCATCCGGCGGCAGGGCAACGACGCAGTCCATGGTTCCGGGCGGGTCGCGGCCAACGACGCGGTGCGGGTCGTGGCAGAGCTGTTCCACGTCATGTACTGGATGGCCCGCACCTACTCCCGGAACCCGGCGGACCTGCCGGGCACGGGCCTGAGCTTTGACCCATCGTTCATCCCGCGCCCACTGCCCGCAGACATCCGCCTGAAGAAGCAGGCCGAACTCAAGGCGCAGGCTGCGCTGTTTGCCCAGCAGCAGGCAGAGCTAGAAGACGAGCGCCGCAAGGGCAAGGAGCTCGACGCCGAGCTCGTCAAGCTGCGCGCCGACATCCAGACGGCCAAGGCGGCCAACACCGCTCTGCCGGACGACCACGACTACAACGAAGCCGAGACCCGCAGCCTGATCATCGACCTGCTGCTGAAGGAAGCCGGTTGGCCGCTGGATCAGAAGCAGGACCGCGAGTTCCCGGTCACGGGCATGCCGACCAAGACCGGCAAGGGCACCGTCGACTACGTGCTGTGGGACGACAACGGGAAGCCGCTCGGGCTGGTTGAGGCCAAGCGGACGACGCGCGACCCCCGAGTGGGTCAGCAGCAGGCCGTCCACTACGCCGACTGCCTGGAGAAGATGTTCGGCCAGCGCCCGATCATCTTCTACACCAACGGCTATGACACCCACATCTGGGACAACCTGCACTACCCGCCGCGGCCGGTGCAGGGCTTCTACACCAAGGACGAGCTTCGACTCTTGATCCAGCGCCGGGTCAGCCGGGTGCTGCTGGCCAGCGTGTCGATCAACGAAGAGATTGTGGCACGGCACTACCAGACCCGCGCCATCCGCCGAGTGGGCGAGACGTTTGAGCGGGAGCGGCGCGCGGCGCTGCTGGTGATGGCCACGGGAGCCGGCAAGACCCGGACGGTCATCGCCTTGGCGGATCAGCTGATGCGCGCGAACTGGGTCAAGCGGGTGCTGTTCCTCGCGGACCGCCAAGCACTGGTGACGCAGGCACACAACGCGTTCAAGCAGCACCTGCCTGGGGCGCCGGCGGTCAACCTGCTGACAGAGAAGGACGACTCAGGCCGGGTCTTCGTGTCGACCTACCCCACCATGATGGGCCTGATCAACGAGACGAAGGGTGATCAGCGGCGGTTCGGGCCTGGCTACTTCGACCTCATCGTCATCGACGAGGCTCACCGCTCGATCTACCGGAAGTACGGCGCGATCTTCGACTACTTCGACGCACTGCTCGTCGGTTTGACCGCCACGCCGAAGGATGAGGTCGACCGCAACACCTACCGCCGATTCGATCTTGACGACAAGGTGCCGACGGACTCGTACAGCCTCGAGGAAGCGGTTGCCGAGGGGTACCTGGTGCCGCCGCGGACCGTGGACGTCCCGCTGAGGTTCCAGCGCCACGGCATCAGGTACGACGAGCTGTCGGATGAGGAGAAGGAAGCCTGGGACGAGGCCGAGTGGTCGGAGGACGGCACCATTCCGACCGAGGTCAACCCCGAGGAGCTGAACAAGTACCTGTTCAACGCCGACACGGTTGACAAGGCCCTGGCCACCCTGATGACCGAGGGCTTGAAGATCGAAGGCGGAGACAAGCTTGGCAAGACGATCATCTTCGCCAAGAACCAGGCGCACGCCGACTTCATCGCCGAGCGCTTCGACGCCAGCTACCCGCACCTGCGGGGCGAGTTCGCGCGGGTCATCACCCACAAGGATCCCTACGCCCAGAGCCTGATCACGTCCTTCGCCACGCCGACGAAGAACCCGCAAATCGCGATCTCTGTCGACATGCTGGACACCGGCGTCGACGTGCCTGAGGTCGTCAACCTGGTCTTTTTTAAGCTGGTCCGCTCCCGAACGAAGTTCATGCAGATGATCGGCCGGGGTACCCGGCTATGCGCGGACCTGTTCGGGCCGAACCAGAGCAAAGATCACTTCCTCGTTTTCGACCTCTGCCAGAACGTCGAGTACTTCAACCAGGACATGGCGCCGACCGAAGGGCGGCTGGCGCCGTCGCTCACCCAGCAGATCTTCGAACGACGGGCGGACTTGCTGCTTGGGCTTGATCAGCGGCCGGAGCTGTCAGCCGAGGCTGAGGAAGATCCTGACGGAACGCATAGCGAGGCCGGCCTGCGCCGGGAGGTGGCACGGCGGCTCCAGCAGGAAGTCGCCGGGATGAACCTCGACAACGTGCTGGTACGGCCCTACCGCCGGCAGGTGGAGGAGTTCGCCGATCCCGCGAGTTGGGCGAAGGTCACCCCCGAGAAGCACGACGAGCTGACGCACCGTCTGGCCGCGCTGCCCACCGGTTATCAGGAGGGCGACGACAGCGGCGAGGAAGCCAAGCGTTTCGACCTGCTGGTGCTGCGCCTGCAGCTGGCCATCCTCCAGGCGGACCCGGGCTACACCCGGCTACGGACCCGGGTGCAGGAGATCGCTTCCGCGCTGCTGGACCAGACGACGATTCCTGCTGTACGCGATCAGCAGGAGCTGCTGGATGAGCTAACCACCGACGAGTGGTGGCAGGACGTCACGCTGCCGATGTTGGAGTCGATGCGCCGGCGCGTCCGGGGCTTGGTGCGGCTGATCGAGAAGACGAAGCGCGGCGTGGTGTACACCGACTTCGAGGACCAGCTTGGCGAGCTGAGTTCGACGCAGCTGCAGGGCATCGTGCTGGGCAGCGATCGGACACGGTTCGAGGCCAAGGTGCGGACGTACCTGCGCAGCCACGAGGATCAGCCGGCGGTCCAGAAGCTCCGGCACAACCAGCAGATCACCGAGGCTGATCTCGGCGAGCTGGAGCGGATCTTCCTTGACTCGGGGTTCGGCACCGGCGCTGACGTCGAGCAGGTCAAGTCGGAACGCGGCGGCCTTGGCCACTTCGTGCGCTCCCTCACCGGACTGGACCGGGGGTCGGTGGCCGCGGCGTTCGAGGATTTCCGAACCGATGCGACAGCGACCCCGCGCCGGCGCGCCTACCTCGACCTCTTGATCGACATGCTCGCCAAGAACGGGGTGGTGGCCGTCGGACAGTTGTACGAGTCGCCGTTCAGCTCGATCGCACCGGGTGGGCCGGAGGATGTCTTTACGGACGCGGAGATTGACGTGCTGGTTGCGGTACTGGGCCAGGTCGAAGGGAGAGCGGTGCCAAATTCAAGCACGCGGTAAGCTGAGCACGGACTAACTGGATTTGCCGCCCTCAGCAGAGACTCTGTGCCGTTCCGACGACGAGACCTTTGTCGAAAGTATCCGACGCCAAAGAAAGTAGAAGAAAGCGCCAAACACGGCGGCGGCGATGGCCAGCCCTAGCAATCGCCATCCGCTGGCATAGATGTAGTCGACGCAAAAATAGGAATCTCTCTTGAATTTATCCGACGCGCCGAGTAGGAGATGGTAGCCACCAAACCATGACCAGTGGCCAGAGGTAGCGAGGCCTGTACGGAAGTCCGCGACACAGTAGACCGTGAACGGGAAGGGAAGAATCAAAAACCAGGGGCTACTCAGCAGCGTGATGCCGAACACCCTTCGAAGCGCTGCGCGGACCGCAATTCGCGATTTCGACGAGTATCGATTTGCGATCAAAATAGCACAGACAACACCGACGATAGTCATCGCAAGAAAAACATAGACGCCCCTCCGAGTAGGCGGAAACCCGGCGGGATCGAGGCTGAGGCGGTCGGCTCCCGCAGCCGAAAGCACGGCGAATGAAACCGCCAGCGCTGCGGCCAGGATTCTAGAGGGGACACGCGAGATATAGTTGCGCATTACACCAACAGTGTAGATCAAAAAGCCATTGAAAGCAACTATTCACCGCCTACGAACGCGGCTGGATGAAGAATCCGTCCAGCATCGGGCCGGCCCGTATCGTGACAGCCTCAGTCTCGGATATGGAGCAGAACGGCGGTCACGCCTTCATACTTCTCTTCGAGCCACTGATTGTCATTTTTTGAGTAGGTCCAGCGCCGACGTTCGTAGCGGGATCTCGTCTCTTCGTCTTCAGTAGTGCCCCATTCAGTCACCTGAGGATACTGCCCGGGTGAGATCTCCGTGATAATTGCCAGGTGGCTGATGCCATCTTCGCCATCATCAGGTAGATGCCAGTCGTAAGCGATAATATCGCCGACCTGGGCTTCCGGAACGGCGTTAGCCAAGAATCGTTCGTGATCAAGTAGCGTAGACTCGACGTATGGCTTGCTCAGCAGATGATTGTATAGTGTTTTTGCCTGCTTGGCGGCGGACGCAAGCGGTTGCCATGCGTCGAAAAGCACGCCACGGACGTAACCAAAACTCTTTGCCGGATAGATTGGGTCTTCGGCCCACACGAACGGTTCCTGCTGGATACCACCTTCCCAGAGGGCGTGGCTTACGAACCACGTGCATGCCCCCCAGGGCGGTTGATCGTCGAGAGCATGTTCCATCGCCCAGGCAACGGCTACATTGCGATCGTATTCAACAGTCGCCGGAGGAGGAACCACCTCGACCCCCTGGTCCGGCGTCACGTTGATACGTGCATCGGTCGGCGGCGGAGCGGGTGTGGGTGCCGGGCTCTGCACGTCGCACCGTGGAATCCCGTAGTGCCCTTCCAGATCTGCCTGAAACTCCAGCGGCACGTCGTCGTAGAAGGACGTGTAGTAACCGGTGACGCCGCCGTAGGTGACGTAGAACCAGACGTCGGTGCCGCCGACATTCTGCCCGCGCACGTAGCAATGGTAGTCGGGGCTCTGCCCCTCCGGGATGCCGCCGATGATCGGCTGGTTCATGTCCGGAGCGGGCCGAAGGCCGACACCGATGTTGTTCGTCCCGACGATGCGGATCGGTTGGGCACTGGCTTCGGCCGGTGGCCCGGAGAGTGCTCCGTACCCCACCGCCACGGCGAAAGCTGCGGATCCGCGCAGAACGGCTTGCCTGCGACGCCCCATGGTTACTTCGCTCCTCGATGATCTAAATCCGTCGGACGGGTACTTGTCCGGAGAAGCTACCGAGCAGAGGGTGTCACTTGGCCCGGAGATGCGATTTTCCGGATCTGACGTCCGTTCTGCGACTGTTGACCTTTTCATGCGGTAGATAAATCATCAAGCGAATACAGACGTAAGGTCGTCGTGTGTCGACTTGGCGTGTCCTTCCCCTATGCCGGAAGCGCCGCGATCGGCTACAACTACCTTCGTGGTCGACCTCCGTGCCCCGCTCAACGCCCGCCAGCTCGAAGTCCTGCGCTGGATCGGCGACGGCTGCCCCGACGGCGTCATGAAGGACCACACCCACAAGACGAGCGCGGCTGCGCTGGACTGGCGCGGGCTCGTCGCGGTGTCGAAGAAAGGCGGGGTCTGGCGGGCGACTATCACCGACAGCGGACACCACTACCTCAAGCACGGTGACTTCCCGCCTGCCGGCCAGACACCGACCCCTCGCCCGCCTCAGCCCGAACGATCCGTGGCAACCCCGGCGCCCAAGCCCAAGACCAGGCCGTCGGCGGGCAAGCCACCGAAGCCGTCAGTGAGTGAGCAGCTGGTCGCGGCGGTCATCGCGGCCGGTGGCGTCTTGACCATCGACACCCGGGCGGACAAGACCGACTACGAGGCCCGGGTCAAGGCAGCGAACCGCTGGAACAAGGTGCCCGTCGGCCAACAGCTGGTGTACCAGTGGGCTGACTCGTCGTGGCGCATGCGGGAGATCCGACTCGAAGACCTTCCGGCCTGGCGAATGGCGGTGCTGGAACCGATTCCCGTGCCGGCCATGTTGCACAAGGCACATCCGGTGGTCGTGGCGCTTCGTGACGGCGAAGTGATCAAGGGGATCAAAGGGGCGACGACCCGGCAGCGCGCCCTGCGGCTGGTCCAAGCCCTGGCGGCCGAAGCGACCAAGCGCGGGTATCAAGTTCGGGTCGCCAAGAACGCCGAATCCACGTACGGCCGGCGTGGGGAGAGGCAGCCGGAAGCCGACCTCACCGTCACGATGGACGGGCAGGCCGTGGGCATGGCCATCCGCCAGGAGATCGACCGCGCGAAGCACACGGCCACCGAAGCCGAGATGGCGCACTACGGAACGCTCCGGTTTCGGTGGCCACCGAAGTACGACGAGACGCCGACCGAGCGGCTCGCCATCCATGTCCTGGGCCGCTTCGAGCACTGGCAGTCCGAATGGTCAGACCGGAAGGGGCCGCTCGAAGATTGCCTGGCGCGGATCCTGCAGGAGATTGAGCTGCGGGCAGCTGCTGCTGAAGAGGCCTGGCTGGCGGCCGAGGAGGCAGCCCGCGAGCGCCGGCGGCAGTGGGAGGCCGCCATGGCCAAGGCCAAGGTCGATCATCGCGAGGCGCATCGGGCGAAGGTGCTGGAACAGCAGATGGTGGCCTGGCGTCACGCAGGGCAGCTCCGGGAGTACATCGTGGCGATGGAAGAACGGATCGCCTCGATGGACGGTGCCGAGGCGGAGACCGCTGCCGAGTGGCTGAGCTGGGCCACTGAGCACGTGGCGCGGGTCGACCCGCTTGGAAGCAGGCTGGCGATGCCAGCGGATCCGGAGCCGAAGCCGGATGAGCTGAAGCTGTTCCTCGGCAGATGGAGTCCGTATGGGCCGGAGACTGGTTACTACGGGTAGCCGCCAGATGGTACCACCGGCAGACCACACTGATCCGGCTGAAACGCCGATCTTCACCCGGGATGCCGCTACCGTCCCCTGCGTGCGCGACGTGACGTACGAGAGCCACGGGGTCCCGCTGGAGGAATACCAGCTGACGCGGAAGGATCATCGGGAGCAGCAGAGCAGTGAGGATGCCGGCCGCTGGGCCAAGAAGATCATCGCGGAGAAGAAGGCCGAGGAAGCTGCCGATCCGGTGCTGAAGGCGCATCGGGACGAGGTCGCCCGCCGTGCATGGAAGATGATCACCAGCCGGAAGACGCCCGACCACGAACTCATGCGGTGGCGGGTGCGTCTGTACTGCGGGCACATCGTCGAGACCCGGCGCCATGCTGAGAGCGCGCGACCAACATTTGCTGGGGCGTCTTCGATGCAGTGCCCGGAGTGCGGAAAGGATCCGTCGTACATCGTCGCCTTCGAGCCGCTCGGCCTGCTGGCCGAGCCACCGAAGCCGCGGAAACCGGCGCCGGCGCCAACGCCGAGGCCGCCGACGCGGGCACAGCTGGAGCGGCGACTGGCTGAGCTGGAGGCGGAAGTCAGTGAGCTGCGGCGGCAGGCCGCGGCTTCAGGCTCGGGAGATCCTTGACGGCGGTTGCTGCCGCCCATCCGTGCGAGTCGCCTACAGCTGACCCATCCGAGGACTCCCACGGTGAGACGTCGGCAGCGCCGCTCGTCTGATCAGCAGCTGCGCCCATCGAAGGCGTCGGCGACTGCCGGGTCGTGGTCGTCGACCGGGACGAGCGGGCGCTCATGAAGGCCGATCTGCCCGGGAGTGTCCGCCCATGCCGTGGTACCAGGTGTCGGTCTGGCGGCGCAGGGCGGCCAGGAGCTCGTCATCGCGGTCCCGCCGGGCTTCCTGCTCGGGTTCGTGTGGACTCCAGCCGTTGAGGTAGAGCCGTAGATCGTCGGACGTGGGCTCGGTCTCGAAGTCGAAGCCGGCCAAGGCGGTCGGGTCGAGCTGATCGGCGGCGGCACGAGCCCAGCTGATGCAGCGGGCGCGCTTGCTGGCGCGGGCCTGGTCGATGTCGTGGTGGGCTGCCTGGTCGAGGGCGTCGGCGAAGGCGCGGATCTCGGTGGCAGCGATCCAGGCGTCGTAGGCGGCGCGGAAGGTTCGTCTGCGGACTGCTTCGAGAGCCTTTGGTCGTGCCTTATCCAGGGCTGCCTGCCACTGATGGCGTTCTGCCTCCTCCTCACGTACCACTTGGTCGAGATATTCCCCGTACCGCCGCCTTTCGGCACGGCGTTTCTGCTCGTCGGCTGTGACGCCCACCTCGACGACGTCGAAGATCTCTGGGATGCGTTCCTCGATCCGGGCGGCGCCGCTGTCAGCCCAGCCGTCATGGTTGCCCCGGCCGGTGCGGGCGATCCGCAGGCGCAGCCGACCGGACGCGAGCTTGTCGGTGGGGGGCAGGTTCCGCCGGGGGTGCTTGCGCAGTAGCTCGCGTTCCTGATCGGTGGGCGTGTAGGGAACGTCGTCGTACTCCTCGTGGAGCGAGATGTATCGGCGGACCGACCCGATCTGCAGGTACGGCTTGGGGTGGGGGGTCTTCCTGTTCACATCAACGCGATGGCCGCGGGTGCGTGCTTCGTCCGCCAGGAGGCGGATCAGCGCGAGAGCACGGCCGAGGGTCGCCGCAGCAACATCCAACGCCGCGGGATCGTTCTCCAGCGCGACGACGACCAGTGCAGGGTCGGGGCTGGTCAGGCGGGTGCGGCGAGGCGGGCTGGTGTTGAGCCGGATCCTGTTCCAGTCTTCATCGTCAGGCTGGCTGTCGTCGGACAGCCGGATGATGAGGTCGCCGCGGTCACGGCCGGTGTGCCTGAGATGGAACCCATCCGGGACCAGCCGGTGGCGTTTGGCAGCGTCGATCGTCCGCCGGTACCGCGCCCGGGTGTCGTCGTCGGGCTCGTCGACCCGGAGGGTTCCGCCTTCACGTTGCAGTTGCTCGAGGAGTTCTCGGGCCTGGTCTTCGCCGCATCCTTGGGACAGGACAGCCGGCGAGGGCTGAACGGGTGGCGGGCTGCTCGGGGCGCGCGTCCCACGTGGCGTGGACGGCTCCGCGGGTGGATGGTGGGCGGGGTGGTGGCCGTGTTCCAGGTAGAAGGTACCGGCATCGGTGATCGTCGCGCGCCAGATGCGATCGCGGCGGCTGACATCGACAAGACCGCGCCGTTGCAGGCTTCGTGCTGAGACCCGCTGACCAATGCCGTCAGGGCCGCTCAGGTCATCGCCACCGTGGATGCGTCGCAGCAGGAGTAGTTGCCGGTCGGTCAGCGGTTTCCCTCGGCCCATTCCCCGACACTTCCAACGACGGCCGTGGTTGGGCAAGTGGTCCCGGGGTGTCCCTTGTGGTTGTCCTGTCCACACGGTATGTATACGTCGAAGAGTAGGGCTGCCAGGTCTCTGGTTATCTTCGACCCTTCCGGAAAGGTAACGCTGGTGCCGCCATCGAAGGTGACTTTGATCCCGCCGGCGTAGAGGCGGGCCTCGTTGTTGGCGGGCTGCTTCGCAGGCCGCAGACTGGTGGGCGTCCTCGGGGGCCTCGCGCGCACAAGATCTAATCCGCGAAGGTAGTTTTTTGCAACCCTGGTCGCCTTGCCCGAAGGGACATCGTGCTCATCTTGTAGTGTCGCCGCCAGATCCTCTGGTGGGTTAGCCCCGAAGCGGCTGTAGAGGTCGAGGAAGATCGTCGGGGTGGTCAATGCCCTGAGTACCAGGCGCCGCCTTCGTCTCCTCGGGGATCTGCCTTCACGAGGGCCTGCGCGAGCGCGGTTGCACGATATTGGTATCGCCCTCTTCCCCCGTTTCCTGATCCGCTTTCGATGTGTAGCAGGTCGAAAAGCACCATGGACCTGACCAGCATGGGAGCTGCTGCGGTCGCCGGGGCGTAACCAAGGGCTTTCGTCAGGATCGTGACGTCGGCGGGCTGCTGTGCCGTCGCTTCGAGTACCACCGGAAGCTGGCGGAGTACCCTCGGTAGATCGTAGTAGGGAACCTCTGGTTGCATAACTGTACTTAATGTAATGCTCTCCATTGCTTTATGTCAAATGGATGGCCTTGAGGTTGTGGGCTGCCGGTCGGTGTTGCGGAATTGCCAAAGTGTATTGACCCCAATCGCGGCACCGGTGCATAATTATGGCAGGGTAAAGCGTGACTAGCCAAGCAACGCACGAATATAGCACCTCCGGGCCGGTATCGAACTCAATCCGGGTACGCGACTCAGACTCGGGAGCGGATCGCCCGGGAGCGCGTGAAGGCCGCCGGCAGCTGGACTACTCGTACCGCACCTGTACCCCGCATGATCCGTGAGCTGCGTGACCGCTGGCCACTATTTGACCGCCTTCTCGGAAACCTTGACGAGAAACGCATCCTCATCGCTCGGGATACCCAGCTCCCGCGCGGGCACCACCGAGATTGGATACCTTCCGGCTAGATCATCAACGTTGAGATCATTGGCCCTGAAGAAGCGCCGAGCCGCTATAGTTGCCCCGCCTGTAATAAACCTGAGGGGAAATGCAGTCTCGTCAGCGTCGTTGGGGGTAAAGATGATCGCGATTACCCGACTGGTCGCATCCCAGTACAGATGAGACCTGCGATACCGAGTAACTCCACGTCCAGTGACCACGCCCGCAGGAAACCTGATCTGTTGGGCACGGCCAATGGACAACCATTCACTGGATGCTGCGTCACGGCGGGTCAACGAAAAATGATACTGCTTGTGGTTCATTATTGCTCTGGATCCGGCCGGAAGCCGATCCTCTTCTAAATTCGCAAGCCCGCATGATCCGCGAGCCGCGTGATGGCTTGTTCGTGGCGGTCGATCTGGGCGTCCCGAGCATGGTTGTCGATGGAGGCATTCTCGACCTGGGCGGCAAGGGAATCTACGGCACCGTGAAGGCTGTCCACGCGATCCCGGACTGTTGCGATCTCGGTGCGCAGCTCGTTGCGTACCTCGTCGAGCCTTCGGTCGATGAGGCCGTAAAACTTGGCGAACTGGTGATCGATTAGCTTATTAAGTTGTTCTTCGGTCATAGTGCTTTCCAGTATGCGCCACGATACCCGAAAGATAAAGTCAATTGTAAGCGATGGCACTTACCCTGGAACAGGAACATATTCGAAAACTGGGGCGTGAGCTTCAGGAGGAGCGGGCCGCCGCAGGTGGTGAACGGCCTGCTCCCGACCAGCCACGGATCTACGTCGCGTGAGCCTGCTCGATTACAACAACGGGGTGATGCACGGGGTGTGGATGGAGGCCGAGCAGGACGTGGCCGATTCCCGGACCGCCGTCAACCGCATGCTGGCCCGTTCTCCCACCGCCGCCAGGGCTTCCTCGGGAGATGGAACCCATACGGGCCCGACGGCTACTGATCGTCATGCCACACGTGGCCTACGCCTATACGTCCGATATGCACCCTGGGTGCTCCTCCACCTGCCTAACGTGCTCCACGTGCGCGATGTGACGTACGAGAGCCACGGGGTGCCGCTCAAGGAGTACCAGCTGACGCGGGCCGATCATCGACGGCAGGAGGGCAGCGAGGACATCCGGCGCCATGTCGACGGCTTAGCGGAACAGTGGCGCGCTGAGGAGGCGGCCGACCCGGTGCTGCGGGCTGGGCGCCAGGCCGCCGTCGAGCAGGCCTTGAAGATCCTCTTCGAGGCGAGGACGCCCGACCACGACCTCATGCGATGGCGAGTGCGTCTGTACTGCGGGCACATCACGGAAACGCAGCGCCATGCGGAGACCGCACGCCCGACGATGCACGGCTCGTCATCGATGAAGTGCCCCGAGTGCAGCAAAGACCCGTCCACCATCGTGGCGTACGAGCCAATCGGCTTCGCCGACCAGCGCCCGGTACCTCCTCCGGCGTTGAAGCGGCCGACCCGGGCGCAGTTGGAGCGACGGCTGGCTGAACTCGAGGCGGAAGTTGGTGATCTCCGGTCGAAGGATTCGAGTCAGGAGAATCGATAGTGGCTCGCCGAGGTTTCCTCAGGCCCCACCGCTCCTATCTGGGACTCTGTTATGGCTCCTGTCAGCTACGTCTCTTTCATACCCCCTCTATGGCTCGGTACCCGCAATCAGATAGGAGCGAATTTGCCGGCTCAATAGACGGCTACAGCCCGTCTCTACAACAAGCCGGTTGAGGTTGCGCCACATGCTGCGTCGTACCTCCTCAGGCTCCAAGCCATGCAACTTTGCGATGGCGTACTCAACTGGAAGCACGTTGCCCGGCTGGTGTGGGCGAGGTCCCGTCCGGTCGCCGTACGGATGATCTGTTTCAGTGAGTAGCCGGTTCAGCGGGATGTGGCGGAGTACGCCAGGACGCCGGAACATCGCCGCGTTGACCGAGAAATAACAACCCAGTCCGACTGCACGCTTAGTTGCCGCGACGCTGCCGAGCCACCAGTGCAGGACCACGCCCGGCACTGGCTGTGCACTCAGCACGTCGAGAAGCTGGCCAGTCGCCCTATAACTGTGCAGACTGATAATCCGCGGCTTGTTGACCAGAACATCGAGCGCCCCGCGAAGCGTCTGAAGCTGCTGATCGAGCGGCACCTTGGCACCGCCGTCGAGGCCAAACTCGCTCACAAAGACAGTGCGCTCGATCAAGGAACGGAACCAGGCTGCATCGAAACTCCGGTGGCTGCTGGTGACTCCTGGATGGCTGCCCACCCCCCAAACAATTAACGTGTCCCGTCGTCGTAGGGCACTGTCTGCTTCGGGGAGCGAGCGTGTGGCCGCGAAGATCACCGCGCCCAAAATCCGGAGATCATCTTCTGGGGTAGATGGGTCTACGTGCGCATGCAGATCAAGCGGTGGCAGTGCAGACCTCATAGAAAGAGCAGCCCCAGTTCGACCAGAGCGCGCTTACAGATATCGCGAGCGGCGGCCGTCGGATAGGTAGTGGGCAGAGTTAGCGACGCAAAGTCATGGTTGCGCAGGCCACGTGCCAGGAAGGAGCGGAGGGACGGTTCCATCGACTTGGAGCGAAGGTAGTTATCAGGGCGGCCGGCGATGCGGGCGGACAGGTAGCTCGTCCGGTCTTCAAGACCTGAGGCGAGAAAGGATGCGCGTCGCAGCAGGCAGCCAAAGCAGACGCCACAGTGCTGGATGGGTGAGATCTTGAAGTTGCGGTGCCCAGTGTGACCGCAGGAGTGGGTGGCGCTCAAAAGGCCGGATGCCGCTTCATTGCCGACGAGCTCGCCGACATTCCTGAACATCTCGCCCTTGGTCATGCCTGACAGCGGGTTCTCGATCTGGGCATGGGCGCCTGCTGCCGACGCGAGAGCAGCGAGCTGCTCCAAGAACATCGGATGAGTTGTGCGGGTGGACAGGCTGCCGCGCTGGTCGGCCGTCAGCGGCAGATTCAGTGATGCGAAACCGTTTTCAGGAATCCAGAGCGGCACCCCATCCATAGAAGCGATGGCCAAACCGAGTGCGAGAAACAGGAATGATCGGGTACGGGTCGAGGTTTCATCGGGAAAACGAGTGCCCTCGTACTGCGTCGCGTGCCGCGAGAAGTGGATCTGTTGATGGAATTGCGTCGGGCCGTCTATCAGCTCGCCTATGCGCTGCGCGATATTTTGCTGGACCGGCCTCAGATTTGTCAGGCCAACATGCGACATCAGCACTTGGGGCGCGTCGCCCAGCTCATGACGCGACAATAGTGCACCGACCGCCGAATCAGCCCCGCCACTTAGGAGCACCACCCGCTTCGCGCCCGCAAAACGGTTGTCCTGCACCTTCTCCTTCGGCGCGGCGGCCTTGCAGAAAGTCAGGGTCCAGGTGTCGCCTGACAGAAAGCCCAGGAGGCTCTGAAGCTGAAGTCGCACCGGCTCCCACCGGGATGGGATGGCGACCGGAACGTCAAGGGACAGGTCACGCCGTGACCAGTTCGTCGAGCCAACCCGTCGCAGTGTGGAACGGTCGGCAGCATAGACCATGACCGCCAGCCGGACCAGGTCGACGTTGGCCTCAGCCACTGGCCCGAGCGCACCGAGGCGTGGACCGAGGGCTTCGCGCTGGGGCAGCAACGTGGACACGAAGGAGTCACGAGTGCTGTCATGGACCCAGAAGAAGCAGCCTCGCGCTTCAGCCGGTGAGACGGATTCGGGGATCTGGAAGCACATGGAGTAGCTGGCCATCAGTCACTTCCCCAGATGGTGTGCATCATCTCGATGCCCTCGGCGATGGCCTTCTCAAACTCGGCCGGTGTCGCGCCGTTCCGCGACAGATCCACTCTGAAGGCCCACGCCTGGGTAGCTTCGCGTAGCTGACGCTCGACCTCAGCAGTCACCCAGTCCGATCGTTCTCCGTTGTGCACCTTGGCAGCTGTCTCAGTGCTAATGGCCTCGAAGACGATACAGGAGATCGTCTCTCGCACGATCTCCTCAGGCGTAGGCAGTTCGCCATCGAGGCTTGCCTCCAGCACGTACTGCGCGACCTGGGCCGCGACAACGCGCTGTTCCTCCTCCTCGATGGTGCCGTCCGGCAGCGGTCCGCAAGCAGCGACCATGATCTGCCGGGCTACGTCGATGATGTCGGGGTTGGCGCGCAAACTCTCGTAGTCGAGGCCGAACTCCTGCCGTAGCAGATCGGCATTACCAGTACGCAGGGCGTAGGCAGCGGCAGCGGCCCGACCCGCGGTACGGGACGAGCTAGACACCGTTCGCTGGGCGCCGCCACGTGCCCGGCCGCCCGAACCTCCGGTGCTCCCGCCTCCACCGCTGCCAGGCCCGTCGGAGCGACCGCCGGGACGCGGTGCGAAGAGGCCGAGCGCAGACCGGATCTGTTGCGGCCGGATCGGGGGAACATCCGGGCGATCTGGTGGCTGGTCCGGTGGCAGGGTCTCACCTGGCGGCGACAGGTCGGGCAAGGAGTCCAGCCAGTCTTCGATATTCTGTCGCAGGTCGCTCCCCGGCTTGCCGCCACCGCCGCTGTAGGAGCCCTTCGTGCCCATCGCTAGACCTGCTCCACGATCAACGACTTCAGCGCATTCTTGACAGGTCCATCCGGAGCGTCAGCAAACCAGTGATCGAAGACGCTGCCGTACACCGCTCGATCTTGGAGTTTGAACAGCAGTAGTGCACCTGGTTCAAGATCGGATGGTGGTATGGCACGCAACCGCCCGCAGGCTGCGATCGTGATCTGCGGGTGCTGCTTGACGATGCGGATGATGCCGAGCATGGCGGCCTGCTGCTCGGTCGGTCGATCTCGGGCCGTAAGGGCAAGGTGGCGGATCAAGACCTCAGCATCTGCCTCTGCCAGGGCTTGAAGATCATCTTCGGTGACGGCTTTCTGCTGGGTCCGGATGCTCGACAGCAGCTTCGCCGCGATGTCGCGCAGGCGCACCGGAAGGCCTTCATCTAGCAGCGGCTTGCCGCTGAACGATGCTGCCAAGAACAAGTACGGGGCCAAGTCCTCCCTGGACAACGCGGTCGGCGTCAGCTTGGCCCAACGGATGAGCTCGTCCGAGAAGGACGGCGCGGACTCCACGCTGGGCTGCTCAGCCGAGGATCTAGCCCTACCTCCCGGCCTAGCCCCGTCTGCCGCTGCTTCCGCCGGTTCGGTATCCGGCTCGTCCTCCTGTCGTGGGGGTCGCCCGGCTGCCGTTTCCAGCATGCGGATCTGCTCTCGCAGCTCACCCTTGACCAGCCACTCCAGCACCTTCGCGAAGTCGTCAGGGAGCAACACTTCGAGAACCATGAGCTTGGCGACGATGTCAGCGTCGAGCGTGATGCCCCGCCGACTGGCAATGGACTGGCGGACACGCAGGTCGTTGAGGAAACGCTTGATCCGCCGAGGGTTCCCGCGCAGCTTCTCGTACAGGATGGGTGTCAGTCGCGACGCCAGCGTCAGCTCGGCTGAGATATCCAGGCTGGTGTTGACCTCAGGCAGGTCATCGAGGACCCCCGCTTCACGGCGCAATGCCGCACAGCGGACAACGTACGGCGCGAGCTGGGAACCCTCGAGACGGGCTTTGAGCTGAAGCAGCACGATGTATGTCTCGGTGTCGAAGCGGCTGAGCGCCGGGAGCGGCACGGTGGTCTGGACGATCTTGTGCAAGTAGAGATCTGCTGGGTGTTCGGGCTGCCCATCTGGGGCTTGCTCGTCGGTGGGGCCGTTGGGGAAACGTTCACGCAGTGCGTCAGCCACTCGCCTTTCATCGGCCGCAATAATAAAGGCCATCTTCGGCACGGCCAGGAAAAGCCGAATGGTCTCCAGGGTGTCAACGACGGTCGGGTAGAGACAGCGGTCTAGATCATCTACGAGGAGGACGACGCGAACGAGGTGCTTGAGCTCCTTCGAGGCCATCAGCTCCTCGAACTGAGTGTGAAACTCGGCAAGCCCGCGACTCTCAGGCTCTGCAGGAGCGTCACCTCCGTCCTTGACCAAGCTTGTCAAGTCGTCCACGGAGGGTAGTTGGAGCGCGAGAGACGTTTTAGCCGCCACCTGAAGAGCCTTCGACCAGTCGACCCGATCCCGAAGCTTAGCCAGCAGCTTCTTGGCCTTGCTGCCAGTTCCCTCCGCCTCTTGGAGCTCGCCAGCGAGCGCCGCCAGGACGTCCCCGATCAGAGTCTCCTTCGCGCCAATGCCCGGGTCGTAGCGCCACGGATCGGTCCATACCACCAGGACCTTCTGTCCGTCCGGCAGCTGGCGGTCGCCGAGGTCAGTTTCGATGAGCCGCAGGATGGTGGTCTTCCCACTGCCCCACGCGCCGGACACCCCCATGGCTAGGGGGTCGAGGGCGTCATCCAGCACGGCGTCGACCACGGTGCCAGCCACTGCGTCGAACGAGAGCAGGTCTTCCTTGCTCGGCTCGTCCGACCACAAGCCGGAGGATTGAGTGGCTGTCACGTCAGCACTCCAGCTGAGCATTGAGAATTATGTTCCACCAGATCCCCCGATTCGGATTGACTCCGCCTCAAAGGCGGCAGCCCGGCTACCAGTCCCACCCGACCGCCATGCGATAAACGGCTTCGAGTAGGCACACTCTGACATAGGAGCCGTGAGGGCATGAAGCGGGCAGGTTGGACCATTGCACCGTCCGACGGCACTCATCGGATAGCCAAGGCGAAGTCGTATGTGGCACAACTATCCAAGTCCCATACGGCAAAGTAGAACGCGATCCGGTGCTACCCACACCGGAAGCTACGCAATGGTTATAGGTGTCGAAACATGGTATGGGTAGCGATCAATCACTCATGGGCGATCACGCTACCTCGGGAATCGAACAGGTGTCCACTCGCCATATGTGGCGTTTGCCACATAACGGAACATCGCGAGCCGTATGCATGGAGGTTTGATTCTTTGCTGCCGAGCAACTACTCCCGCAACATCTCCAACGGATCCACCTCGATCACCTCGGCGATCCGCTCGACCGACTTGAGGGTGAGGTTCCGCTCGCCGCGTTCCACGCCACCCATGTAGGTGCGGTGGACGCCGACGACGTCAGCGAAGGCTTCCTGACTGAGGCCACGCTGCTCGCGGTAGCGGCGCAGGTTGCGGCCGAAGATCCGCTGCAGGTCACCTTCCATGTCGACACTGACGGTGCCGAGACTGCTACTTGTAGGTCTACAGACTTATGAGTAGCATCAGCCAGGATCGGGCGACCATGAGGAGGTGGCGGCATGGGCGGCGAGGGCAACTGAAGACGACGGGGCCAATCGGCCCCGGGAAGCCCCCGGGTGGCTACGCCTCGGGGGCTTCGTCGTGCGCGGAGCTTTTCCGGTGCACATTTAATAGTGATATAATTAAGCCAGTTTATGGCAGATCTCCGCGACCAGTTCGACCGTCTCCAGACCGCGTTCATCGGGTTGGTTACGGCACTCGCGGGACTGGGACTGCTGGTACTGGCCCGCCACCTGGACGCCCTGCCGGGGCTTCGGTGGTTGGACTTCTTCCCGCTCGGCGAGGTCGGCGGCCTGCTCTTCTCCTTCGGGTTGCTGGGCATCGGCATCGACTACTGGCAGCGACGGCAGGCCGCGCAGCTGCAGTCGGCTCAGCTGAGAAAGATCATCACCGAGGAGGCGCCGGCCCTGCGGGATGCCGTCATCCGCGGCTTCGCCTTCGACGCCGAGGATCTAGCCCGAGTGGCCACGCCGGCGATGTTGGATCAGATCATCCGCAACAGCCTGGCGCTGCGGCTCGGCGATGCCACGTTCGCCCACGAGCTGTACGACGACATCCGGGACCAGGCCATCGCCTCGGTGGAGCGCTGGCACGATGCCCGCGTCGAGGTGACGCTCTCTCCGGTAGCGGACGAGGGAACTCCCCTCGGGAGTTCCTCAGCAGCGGCCGCTGCTGAGGCCGGCCTCCTGGTCGCCACGGTGCGCTGGGAGTACACGACGGTTCCCATCAGCCCGGTGCGCCGCTTCGTCTGCACCTCTGATCGGGAGGAGTACCGGGAGCTCAGCGCCGAGGCCGGGGCGACGTCGGCCTGGTTCTTCCGGCCGGTCGGCGGGCTCGACGGCGCCTCGCAGGGTGCGTTTGAGCTGGTGCAGTTCACGATCGACGGGCGGGCCAGAGCCATCCGGCGCAGTGTGAAGCACGGTAGCCAGACGTACAGCGCGGCCATCGGGAGCGAGGTCGTTGCGGCCGGACAGCCGGTTCTGGTTTCGTATACCTACCGGGCGATCGTGCGCCAGGACGGGCGGTTGATCAAGCTTGACGTTGAGCAGCCGACCCGGGGACTGAACGTCGAGCTGGAGTATGGCGGCGTCGACATCTCCGACGTCCGGCTGTTGGAGTTCTTCCCGAGCAGCAACCGGGGGCGGATCAGCCGGACGGCGGAGGCGGTGCCCACCCGTGCGGTGCGGGCGGACTTTGAGGGGTGGGTGTTGCCACGGGGCGGGGTGGTGTTTGTGTGGGAGCCGGCGGCGAAATCCTTACAACCCTGAGGGCTCTGGAGGCTCTGACATCGGCGGCTATGCGCCCGGTTCGTTGTCGATAGTGTCAGCCAGTTCCATCTCCGCTACGATTTCGGACAGCCGCCGTTCCAGATACTCCCGCCCGGCCGGAGTCATCGGTTCGCCGGAGAGATCCGGATTCTCCTCAAGCACCCGTAGAGCCATTACACGTCCCACTTCGGATACCTGGTAGCGGACATGGCGGCCTCGCTGCTCGATATGTAGCAGTCCAAAAATAAGTAGCGAGGGAAATATTTTGACGGGAAACTTCTTTCCCTGAACATTTATGCCGAGAAACCTTGCTGCATCCTTGCGGGTGAAGAAATCTGCACCAACAACCCTAAAAAGGCGGAATGTGTATGTGGCCGCCTCTTCTAGGTCGAGCTCTGGGAATGGCTTGCTTGAGGGTCTGGCCATAGCTTTTACATATCAACTATGATCAAAGTAAGCGCATTTGTCAAGGCGCACTTATTTGCGGAGCCTTTGATCATCGGAGGAGCATCGCCGACAGCGACCCTGAAGGCACTGCGCCACAGCAGGCTTTGAGGTGACCGCGAGGGCGTTCGGGCTAGTACCCGCCGAGTCCAAAGTGCCCGGCCAGTTCCTGATCCGACTTGCGGATGGTCATCGATTTTTTGAGGACCAGATAACGTAGGCGCGGTTGACTTCGGCTGCTAGTGTCGCGAGTTTCGGAAACTCGTCGTCGATCATTTCCCAGTCGCAGATCAGTGAACCATCAATGAGTGCGGTCCACGCTTGCACGAAGTGTTCGAAGGCCTGGAGAATGTGGAGCTCGTAGGCTTCCATGTGCCGCCCCTGCGTCTCGAAACGTTTCGCTTCGATCTCCGACTGATCTTCAGGCATGCGCCGGACGAACGGAGAGGAGACAGGCTTCGGGGCCCGGTCGGGATCCAAGACACCGAGCCCCCTGCGATGAAGCGTCATAGTGTCGATGATCAAACCTTTGAAGGCGGCCTGTTCCGCCTTCTGCGCGGTCCGCTCAAACTCTTCGACGCTTGGCCGAAGATTGTCGGGGCCGTCAAACCTCAGAGATTCTTTCAAGCCCACAGCCAGCCATCTGACGCGGTCCGTGAGGTGCCCCTTTTCTCCCGGACAGTGGCCCCTACTAGAATAGATGGGGGTAGTCCGGAGGGAATGAGAGTTGACGCAGAAGCGCAGAAAGTTCACGCCTGAGTTCAAGGAAGAGGCCGTGAGGATGGTGATCGAGACGTCCCGTCCGATCGCCGCTGTCGCACAGGAACTCGGCATAGTCGAAGGAACTCTTGGAAGCTGGGTCGCCACCTACCGGCGCGCCCACGCTGGCGAGCCACCGCCACCGACCGCCGACGAAAGCACTCGGCTACGCGAACTCGAACGACAGAACCGTGAGCTGCTCATGGAAAACCAATTCCTGAAAAAAGCCGCAGCGTACTTCGCCAAGGATCATCGGTGAGCGACACGTTCGAGTTCATCGATGCGGAGTACGCCACCCGCACCACCACGAATGCTGGCACACCAGCGCCGTCCATCATCCAGATGTGCGCCTGGCTCGACGTCTCCCGCTCCGGCTTCTACGAATGGCGCGACCGGCCCGCCTCCGCGACCGCGACCCGCCGCGGCGAACTCGCCACGCTCGTCGTCCGGTCGTTCACCACCTCCGACGGCACCTACGGCTACCGCCGTGTGCACGCTGACCTGCTCGCCTGGGGCCGTCCCTGCGGCCCCGAGCTCGTCCGTGCCCTCATGCGCGAGCAGGGCCTGGAGCCGTGCCAGCCCCGCCCCTGGCGGCACACCCTGACCGAACCCGACCAGACCCCCGCCGCGATCCCCGATCTTCTTCAACGCGACTTCACCGCCGACGCCCCAGGAACCAAGATGGTCGGAGACATCACCTACATACCCACCTGGGAAGGATGGCTGTACCTCGCGACCGTCATCGACTGCCACACGAAAGCAGTCATCGGCTGGGCCATGGACGACAACTACAAGACCGGGCTCATCGATACCGCCATCACCATGGCCGCCCGTAACCACCAACTCACCGACGGAGCTATTTTTCATGCGGACCGCGGAAGTAACTACACATCCGCCCAGTTCGCTGCTACCTTGAAGAAGCTCGGGATCCGCCAGTCCGTCGGCCGGACCGGTATCTGCTACGACAACGCAATGGCCGAGTCGTTCTTCGCGACTCTCAAGAACGAACGCGTCCACCGCACGGCCTACCCGACCCGCGAACACGCCCGCCGCGACATCACCCGGTACATAGAAATCCGCTACAACACGACACGCCGCCACTCTGGACTCGGCTACTGCACCCCACAACAGGTCTACGACGAGTACCTGAAAAAGCAGTCCGCAGCGTAAATCAGCTTAATAAACCCTGTCCGGAATTAACGGGGCACACCACCGCGACCACCCTGAGTCTGGCCGTTTCTTCCTGCCACGCGGCAACCAGCGCGTCGACGTCCTCTACTTCATCCTCTGGCTCGTCATCGAACGCCACTTGATGCCTCCTCCGCCATGGGCTCGTGTTGGTTGCCGCTCCCCGGCCGGATACTACGAGACTCCAATTCGGGTGATCACGGGAGAGCTTAGATGCTGGTTTGGCATCCACGGAGAGTTACCTTCAACCGGCCGGGAAGGACACCTGTTGCCGATCAAGTAGCCTGCCGCTGCTGTGGCGTCACGGCCGAGCAGCAGGCCATCCAAGCCGCACAAGGTGATCGGCTTCGTCGACCGCTTACTCGGCAGCGGCCAGACCAACTGACTGGCGACGAGAGGGCTTCCCTCGCCCATCTGCACTTTCTTGCTTCACAGCCAGATTCAGCGCAGAGCAAGGCCGTCGGGCCCGCCGAGTCCCCTGAAGCCCGCCAGCTGTCGGCGTTCGCCGAGTGACACCAGTCACATTCAACTGACCCGATTTGTCCTCCACGACCGCCCCTAGCTGCACCTTCGACGTCAATCTCGACGTTTACCTGCGTTTGAATTCAATTGACGCACTCTGAGGATCCTTGCCTACTGTTTCGAGGCGTCGTTCTCCCCCTGACCCCGCCGAGAGGACCCTCGTATGCGTGGGCGCACCCTGTCGTTGTCCCTGCTGCTCGCGATCATCGCGGCCCCGCTGCTGGTGCTGGTACCGGCGCCGGGGGCATCGGCCGCCACTGTCGGCGACTGCGCCGCGGAGGCGGCGACGGCTCCAAGCGGCTGGCACAAGAGCCGCTACGAATGGTGCAAGATCGAAAAATTGTCCGCCGGCGAGCGCGACCGGGGCGGCCGGGTCATCGGCACCGTCGATGCGCTGTACGCCATCGCGGTCACCACCAACCAGAACAGCCAGGCTGTGCGGGTCGAGGTGCAGGTTCGGGAGATCAAGTCGACGGGCACGCTGGCAAACGCCGAGCTGAGCGTGCAACTGCCATGCAGCCGCTGCACTCCCGGTGTGGCCCGCGGCCGGACGGCACCGCTGGCCAGCTGGCGGACCGACCCCTCGACGGCCTTCGACTTCACCGGGACGCTGGGCGACCTCATCGGTGGCGGACCGGACCGGGTGGCGCTGCACTACTTCAACCCACGCTTCGTCCTGAACGACCGGCTGACTTACAACGCCCGGGGCTCGTACTTCCGCTGCGACCAGGCCTCGTACATCGCCCGGGGAACGGCCGGCTGCGTCTTCCCGCAGTACGTGCCGACCTTCACCTTCAGGCTGGGTGGCAACGTGCCTCTGGTCGCACAGCACATCGACGATGCGCTGAACCGGCCGGCCTCGACGCTGCCCTCCTGGAGGGGAAAGACCATCCCCAGCACCCTGCACCGCCTCTACCATGACGCGGCGCTCCGGCGGAAGAACCGCAGCACGGCCATCGCCACGTGTAACCGGAACTCCCCTGGCTACGCCAAGACGACGCCGAAGCAGGACTGCGACGAGTACCCCTTCTCCGCCACGATCGAGGGCGCGGCAAGGGGAGACGACCGGTACTCGGCCCGGCCGGTCAACGCCAGCCAGAACCGAAGCGCCGGAGCACAAGTCAACCAGTGGTGGGAGCGGAACCGGATCATCGACGGTGACGCCTTCACCATCGCGACGGGCAAGTAGCATCCTGCCCTGCGAGTCGGGCCGGCGACGGACAGTGTCGCCGGCCCTGGCCCGTCACCCGATGCTGACGGCGTTCTGAGACCGAAGGGGAAGCCCCGTGGCGGCCGATGCCAACCTGATCGCCTCCTGCCGCGACACGGTGGAGGTGGTCTACGGGCACTTCTACATCCAGGACAAGGGCGTGTCGTGGTTCCACGACTCGAGCCAGCCGGAGCCGGGACCGCCGGAGGACGACGACCTGGTGCGCACCGCGCTGGACTGGATCAGCATCGTCAGCGCGGTGGGTGATCATGTGGCCGGGGCGCAGCTGGAGGTGTGGGACCGGGAGCCACAGCGTCAGGACGACTGGGAGGTGTCGGCCGACTTCGAGTTCACCTGCACCACCGGGAACGTGGCGTTGGTGGCGGTCATGATGGGGCCCTCAACGGAGGAATTGATCATTGGGGCCCCCGGCGCGTACCGGGGGCGGGTGTACTCCCGGGGGCGCGAGGACGCCGAGGCAGCGTTGGAGACGGCTGACGAGGTGCCGGAGGGGACGGAGCAGTATTTGGTGCAGTGGTGGCAGGGATAGATCTGTCGAAGATCCTCCGGATTTTACTGTCCCGACTCGTCGGACTGCGCCACGAAATCGGCTCGTCGATAATTCGGTTCGATGCCGAGGCGAGTGCTGAATTCATCGGCGAGGGCCTTACAGCTGCGCCAGGCCCAGTTGGTGCAGCCGAAGCCGAGAACCTGGTCGGGGAAGTACGGATTTCCAGACGAGGTGAGAGGATTCAAGGTAAGGCTTTTGCCGCGCAGCTTCCTCTCCAGTCGGTGCACCTGGTCGCCGCCCAACGTTTGTGGCTTGTAGTGGATCAGCGCGTTCCGGATCTCGACGACAAGCGCGACATCCTGGTAGGGCTGCCTGCCTTGCTCGAATGGCTCGTGCCCGTCGGCAACGAGCACGGCGTCGAGCTTCTGTAGCGCTGGGAGCTGCTCCAGCTTCCCGTCATTCCACATCCAGGCGAGCATGCGCCTGGTCGATGCTGACAGCGGGGCGATGTAGTCCGACTCGCGATTCTTCTTGGAATCCTTGGCGTGGTCGTAGATGTCCTGCAAAATTTCGTTGATCATCGCTTCGAGGAACATACACGAAGCGGTAATCGAGCCGATCACGTACCCGCGGTGTGCAGGATCGAATTTCGGCACCCTTTGAGACTCGACAGCATCTTTCTCGATCTTGTTCACTTGATCGCTGAACAGTCGGGAGGAGTGTAGATAGTGCGCCGAGAAGTAGCTCCGTATTGCTACGGTAACCGAGAGTGCGGAAGCGGTGCCGGGTGCGGATTGGGCGGTCATTATTACAGCTTCACTTTCCATTTTCCCTGCCAATAGATGCAAGAAACGCTGGGGCGACCGTGTCAGCCTACACCCGGTATACGCAGGATCGAACGGTCCCATCTGGTACCCTGGAGGACCTTTACGCAGTGGCCGCGATAAATTGGCGCCGGGTTTGGGTGCCGCGGCACCTACTCGCTCTGTGCGGTGGCCTGAATTGTAACTAGAAGTTGTTTCGCTTGAGCGAGCAACTGATCGTACGTCATGACCGTGATCGACTTTAGCCGAGCGTTCAGGCCATGAAGCGCACGAAGCTGATCTTTGGACCAGTCGTTCGAACGTCCGATCACGATCGTCGAGGTTGGGTGGTAAGCGATCACCTCGGGGTGATCGCGTAGCCCCTTCGCCGCCCCCTCATGGAGCGCGTCCATGTAACGGTGGCACTGACCGATGGTCTTGGAGACGTCGGACGACCAGTAGTAGCACTTGTGACTACTGTCCCAGTGGATCACCGAATGGTCGGGCCGCTTGAGCTCAAATATGTCGCGAAACCCATTTGCGGTCAGTTCCATCAGATGATCGACCTCGTCGCCGAGCGCGATAGTACGAACATCGTCGCGCATCGTGTAGGCGTTCCCGAAGGCCCAGGCATGATTCTCGCACCAAGTCTGGTATGTACTCTCCGCGTTTATACCAGAAGACAGAAACTCTTCGAACTGGTCGACCGCAGCGACGAGTTCCGCGACTCGCAGGGCCCCCTGAAGCCCTGACAGTCGGCGTACCGTCTCGGGATCCTCGGTGAGAGCCGCCAAAACATCCGTGTTGGCTACGAGGGCCGTGACCGCACGGCCAATGTCGCCTGGATCGGCATCGGCCGTGCTGGTGGCTGGGCCGTCAAGCGGTACGAGCAGATAGCCGCCGTCTTTCCCTGCTCCAGCCAGTGCAAGTGCCTGATCAAGGATGTCCCTGAGGTGCCGCGTCTCCTTCTCGTTCAAGGTGATCTCGGCAGGGTGCCCGAACCTTACGGATCGGCTCGCTTTGCTCCAGTAGGACAGCTTGGCGGCGACGGTGTCCGGGCCGTTCTTGTGTGGGATGTACTGCGGGATCACCTCGAAGTGACTTCGGCTGCTTCCGGATCGAATGGCGATCGGTCGAGAGAAGGACACTCTTCCCGAGTTTGCTGCGCGACGTTCAAGCTGCGTTGCTTGGTCGACCACTGGCGCACTCCATTGCAGCATCGTCAATCCGGGAAGGTGCCGAATCAGAGTTGACCGACCGCGCCGGACTGTAGACAGGTGGGAGCAGTGCAATTAGCTGACCATGAGCGTACTTGTGAAGGTTGCGAGTAAAACCTGCCAGAAAGTGTGATGTCGGGCACAACTTGAGGGTTGCTCGGGAGCAGTCATGCTAATGCACTACTTCAACCCATCCTGCAGATAGCGGTCTCCGTCCCCACCGAGGGCTTGCACTGCCGCCTGCACCCGCCGCCCCACATACGGCCGCAACAGCCCTTCGGCCTCACCCACTGTGCAGAACCGGACAGCCCGCAGCTCCGGATCCCGAATCCGCAGGGACGCTGCTTGCTCGATGCTCAGCACCCCGCCGTCGAAGACGAAAGCCAGTAGATCATCCCATGGCCCGTGTGGGGGCTCCCAGTCCACACACAGCAGCTCCCCGATCGGCACCTCGAGACCGAGCTCCTCCCGGAGTTCACGCTTGAGCGCGTCCCGAGGTGCTTCGTTGGCTTCGGCCATACCACCGGGCAGGTCCCAGTCGGGCTTGTACGTGGGGTCGACGAGCAGGATCCGGCCGGCGGAATCGCGGATGAGGGCGTCGGCGGAGACGCGCTTGCGGGCCTGGCGGGCGTTGCCTTCGGCAAGGTAGGCAATGTCCTCCGGAGTGGGGTGGCCGCCGTAGGCCGCCCGCCACTCCTCTTCGATGTTCATGGTGTGGCAGGCCGGGGGGTCGGCAGGATTGCCGTCAGCTGTTCGCGGAAGGCCGCAACCGCCGGCACGCCGGCGTGGGGGTGCAGAGCGTGGCCGAGGGATCGCAGCTGCCGGACAACCCGTTGGGACGCCAGGTGCGGCGTCAGATCCAACACGTTGGTCCCCACCATGGCGGCAGCACCGAAGTCACCCTGCCGGATGTGCACGGTGGCCAGGGTGAGCTGGGCAAAAGATCTGCTGCGAACGCGGTCCGGACCGCGCAGGCTGAGCACGATGTTCGCCTGCCACGTGGCTGCCTGGAGATGGCCGAGATCGCGCCGACAGACGGCAGCTTCCGCGGCCAGGGCGGCTGCGTCGAACGGGCTGAGCCACTCGTGCTCGTCGTGGTGGGCGCCGTGGAGTTCGGATTCGGCGGCGTCCAGCGCTGCCAGGCACGAAGCCTCGTCACCGAGGAGCGCCGAGCCACGGGCGCTCATAGTGTGCAGCCGGCAGCGCAGGGGCGCACAGGCTGGGCCGTCCGGCACCAGCGCCAGGCCGGCTTCCGCCAGGTGGACGGCTTCGGAGGGCCGGTCATGCTCCAAGGCTAGATGACTTTGGCTGACTAGGGTCTGGGCGCTCAGCGCCGGATCGCCGGCGGCGGTCGCCAGGCCGAAGGCCTGGGCGAAGTGCTGACGGGCCTGGTCATGCCGGTGATCGTCGTACGCCAGCCAGCCGGCCATGTCGGTGAGGGATGCCGCAGCGGCGAAGGCTGCCGGTTCGTGATGGCCGTGGCCGATGAGCCGCGGAAAGACGTCGGTCTGGAGGTAGCGCGTCACCACGGGGTAGAGGCTGCCGCTGCCGAGTTGGCGATCGGCTGCCCGGAAGGCACGGGCCGCGGCGCGGATGGTGTCGACGTGTGGCCGCAGCTCGGCGTGCGGCGTGGCGGCGGCGGGCAACCATGCGGTCGCGGTCGCCGGGGACGCCTCGACGTTGGGGATCGGCACGTGGGGTGCGCCCGTCCGAGGCCGGCCCGGCAGGTCAAACCACAAGAGGTGTTGTGGCAGTCCAAGCGTGGCGGCCCAGTGCCCAAGCCGGTCGAGGTCACGGATGGGCGGGCCGGACTCGATGCGGCTGATCTGTGCTTGGGTCAGGCCGAGCCAGAGGCCCAGCCGTTCCTGGCTGATTGGCCGGCGGTGAAACGGGTGCAGGCGGTAGGCCACGGAGACTAGGCCGATGTGCTGGGAGCTGAAGGCATCCCGTAGCTGATCGGTCTGCCAGAAGGCCAGAGGTAGATCCGGCGGGGCCGCATCCCGTTGCTGTTCGTGCCGCAGGCACTTGGTGCACCGGGTTTCGCGATGGTCGCTGGCCAAGCGGGTGCCGCACGAGCAGTACCGGCGGGATGGTGGTCCGGGCATGATCGCCCCCGTGGCGTAACGGTTCGGGAGAGGCCGTGGCCCCGGGAGTGTATCCGGCCACTCACGCAAACGGACATCCTCACCACGCGATGCGCGTATGCCCGGCATACGCCGGGCGGCATGGTCTGGTTTGCCGTTTCGACGGAGGGTCATTCTCAGGCGCCCGGGGCCGGGTCGAGCATCGTCGTCCACACCGACCGCTCTCCGGCCTCGGGCGCCGCTATGTCCGGGATGGGCGAATCTGAGGCGACGGAGGGCTCTGCCAATGACCGGAACGAACGGCGACCGGGAACCAAACGCGGGAGTGCCGATGAACCTGCCACTGCGCCTGATGGAGCTGGATGTGCGGGCGGCACTGACGCAGATGGAGAAGGTGGAAGTCACGCTGGCGTACTTCGGCCACCGGCTGCCGATGGTGCCGCTGGAGCGGGCGGCCTTCACGGAACGGGTCGAGACGATCGCTGAGGAGCTGCGCTGGTTGCGGGACCGGGTGGCACAGGCGGCCGGACGGGCGGAACAGGCCGAGGGCTTGAGGCCGGACGGTGGGCTGACCCGGCGGTCGGCTGTGAAGCCGTGGTCGGGAACGACATCGCGGCGGATCCCCGGGCCCCGGCGGGGCTGTGGGGACGATGGCCCGGCGGGAGCCGGACGATGAGCGAGCCGGGGGTACCGGGGCCCCGGGGCGACGGCAGTGTTGAGCGGGGCGCACGACCGGTGGCGTACGGATACATCTGCCTGCAGCATGACGACGAGGACGTGATCACGGAGCTGCATGAGCTGGTGACGGCGTTCGCCGAGGCCGAAGGGTTGGCACTGCAGGAGATCTATGTGGATCGGAACGTACGACCGGGGCAGACAGTGCGGCCGGGGTTGGTGGTGCTGTTGGACGCGGTGGTGCGGTGTGAGGCGGGGTGCGTGGTGGTGGTGCCGATGGGGGCGCATTTGTCGCCGGAGGAGCGGGTGCGGGGGGCGATGGAGGTGGAGATGGAGATGCTGGGCGGGAGGATCGTCGTCGTCGATTCCCGCCGAGCACCGGTTCGGGGAGAGACCGGCTGAACCAGCGTCTCCCCGAACGTCGATAGCTCAATGTCCAGCCGGTAGGGCCTGAGCCCTACGCCACCACGCCCGCCATCCCGACCAAGCGATCATCCTCACGACCAGCACAAACACGACTTTACAATGGCCCTGCCAGAAACCCCAACACACCCACGAGCCGCTACTCGGCAAACTTACCGGAGCCCTGCACCAAAGTCGAAGAGCTGGACACGGAGGCTTTCAGAACGACTGAATTGCATAAATGTCTATTTTAGATTAAAATATATTATATGGATAATGTAAACACCAGCTTGAGATCTCGCACCCTCGCTCGGCGAGGTGGTGTTGCTATTTCCCTGGCCCCCAAGAGCTACTTCTTTGGTTTTGCTGCGTAAGCAGCATTTATTATTCCCACTATCTTTATAACCAAAGTAACTACTCTCAGAAGAGGAGCTTAACAAATGAAAATGTATATCGAGCCTATCAGTAAGGAGGCTCTCAGCCACTACCTCGCTATTACCG
>NZ_JALKFY010000620.1:0-29148 GCF_023242985.1 Frankia sp. Mgl5
GCCTTCGACCTCGACGACGACACACTTCGAGCCCAGCTCCTGCCACTCGCGAAACGCTTCCTCGACCTGACCTGACCGGCATGGTCTTCCGTGCCTGTGCCGTGCGCGCCGCACCGACTTCGAGCCGACACGGCGCGAGGCCCCGCCGCGCAACTGCGTGAAAAGGTCCCTTCCGGTCATCACCGTCCAGGACGGCGACCAGCACCATGGGCACCCTCGCGGATCGGAGGAGACTCCCGCGCATACGGGGACGACGTGGCCGCTCTCGCCGAACGTAGGACTGCGTCGAGCCCGGGGAGCAGTCGGTGCACCGCTGGCGGGGCCCGACAACAGCGGCGCGGCCGGCTCGACCGACGCCGAGGTCGACGTGCACGGCGGCGTCGCCCGCATCCCGTACCACCGCAGTCCCGCGAGGAGTTCCCGCTGATGCTCTGCTCATGCATGCGGCCTGTCCTGACATGAGGTGATCGGGTGGCCGTGGGGCGTGGAGGTGACGGCCGTCGAGGTTGATGGTGGCCCGGTGACGCAGGCCGACCTGTCTGCGTGATTGCTAGGCGGTGGAAAAGGCTTCTTCGATCTCGTGTTCTGGCGTCTCGGGGTCGGGTTGGTTGCGGTGGCGGGCGACACCGAGGGCGAGGAACACCGCTCCGCCGACGAGCCAGGCGGTCAGGGTGAGGACCGCGTGAAGGCTGCCGTGGCCATCGAAGAAGGCGAGATCACGGATAAGGGCGCCGGTGGCTCCGGGCGGCAGCAGTTGCCCGATCGCACCCCAGGGCTCGGGCAGCAACTCTGGAGCGTTACTCAAGCCGGACAGTGGGTTGCCGAGCAGGATGAGCAGGATCGCGGCGATGCCCAGCCCGGCGCCGCCGAAGAGCGTGCGCAGACCCAGCACAGCCGATGCGGTGGCGCCGATGCCCAGCATGGCGCCCAGCGAAGTCAGCCAATAGTTCCCGTCGAGGGTTCCGATGCCGAACTGGAGTACGGCGGTCAGGCCCAGGCCGCCGACGACGGCGAAGATGCCGGCGGTGAGCATGCGCCGTCCCGGGGTGTGGAAGACCAGCATGATCACGGTGGCGCCGATCCAGCCGCCCAGCGCCAGGGGCAGTGCACCGGCGGAGAGGCCGGCGCCCCGGCTGTCGTCGGAGGGAAACGGCCGGATGTCGGTGACGGTGGCCGGGACGTCGCTGGCACTCGCGATGCCGGCGCCGACCCCCTGCGCGGTGGCGGCGATCGAGACGCTGGCCGCGCTGGCGACGAGAGTGTGGACGCCGCCCGGGTCCAGGATGACGGCGCCGTAGATCTTGCGTTCCAGGATCGCGGTCCGGGCGGCGTCGGCGTCGGCGTAGGTCTTGATGTCGAAGGCGTCACCGCGGCTCTCGAGCTGCTGTCGCGCTGCGGTGACGGCCGATGGCGGGCCGACGACACCGAGGCCGACATGGTGGGGGTTCAGGTTCGCCGCAGGCAGGGCGAACGCCGTGAGCATCACCCCGAGCAGGATCGTCAGCCCCGCGACGACGCCGGCCACGCGCACCGCGTCGGAGGGGGTTCGGCCCGGCGCTGGGGAGCCGGTGGTGGGGGATGTAGCGCCCATAGAGGACTCCATTAAGTTACGGTACGTTTCTTAACCCATGGGCACGATAGTCTCGACCCTTAGGGAACGCAACGTAGCTTTGAAGGAGTGGGATGGCCGCCACACGTCGACGCGGCGCCGAGCTGGAGAGCGCCATCCGCGAGGCCGTGCTAGCCGAGGTCGCCGAACACGGCTACGCCGGGACCACCTACGAAGGCGTCGCCGCTCGGGCCGGCACCGGCAAACCGGTCCTCTACCGGCGGTGGCCGACAAAGGCTGAGATGGTGCTCGCGGCCAAGGCCGACGACTTCGTGCTCCCGCGTGCCCCAGACACCGGCAGCCTGGAAAAGGACCTCAAAGCCCTGCTCCATGAGCTGCGCTCGATGGTCGAGGTCGTCGGCCGCGAGACAATGCTGCGCCTGCTGGCTGACCTCGAGCCGCCGTCCATGGGCATCATGCGCTCGTTGCTGCTGACCCGGGGTATCGAGGCCACCGCCCCGGTGATCGAGCGTGCGTGGGCCCGCGGCGAGCTGCCGGACATCGACCTGCCGCCGCGGCTGCTGTCGCTTCCCCTAGACCTGGCCCGGCACGAATTCATTCTCGCTGGAGAACTGCCGGACGATGTCATCGACGCCATCGTCGAAGAGGTACTCCTCCCGGCGATGCGCCATGGCCGCTCTGCATGAGGGTGAGAGGTTGCCTGCTCCAACGCGACCGCGTCGACGGCCAGCGCGTCGGCGCGCCGCGCGGCGGCCAGGCCCGCGGCGAAGTGCTCGGCGGGCAGGTGCCGACCCAGCAGCAGCACCCCGATCAGCGCGGTTTCCCTTGATGTCACGGTGGGCCTTGCGGGCGGCGGTCCATAAGGCGTCGTGGACCGGAGGAAACTTTCCCGCTGCGCGGGCCTGTTCGAGCACCGTCGCTCCGGGCAGCGCGCCGGGTTGCGGAGCAGCAGCTCCAGGAGCGATCGAGTTCGAGGCGTGAGGTCGGCTTCCCGGACAGGCGTTCGCGGCGGGCGATCTCGGCCCGGCCGTCGAATACGACAATCTCCGTTCACCCGGCAGGCCGCGGCGGAGGGTGCCGCGTGTGGGATCCGGGCGGTGGCGATCAGCCCGGGGACGATCGAGACGCCAGGCGCGGCGGAGCAGTTCGTGGTCCCGGAGGTCCGGGAGGTCCGGGAGGCCCTGTTTCGGTGGGGACCTCATCCCGCGTCCGAGCCAGCCGGTCGAGGTTGTCGACCTGGCGGTTCTCCTCGCCTCCGACGAGGCGTCCTTCATCACCGGCGCGAATTTCGTCGTGGACGGGGGCATGTCCGTGATCTGACCGAGCTCACCGTACGAGAGCAGAACCGGTGTGGCACAGGCGAACGCCCAGACCGCGTCTGATCCTGGCTGGGTCGGCCTGCCTGCTGGCAGGGTGGGGATGGCTCTGCTCTCCGGCTTGCACCACGGCATGCTCGGTGTGTGGGTGCCAGTGGCGACGACGTAGACAGGGGACCTGTTCATGAGCGGATGGGGATCTCGACGGCAAGAGACGCCGCGAATGACAGCCTCATCTTGGCCTTCGGACGGTTGCAGGGGGCGGCCAACCGACTGGGGTATCTGCTCGGGCGGGCGCTGGAGGAGGAGTGCGGGATCAGCCACCTGATGTTCGAGGTGCTGCTGATCCTGGGGCGGGCGGGCGAGCCGGGACTCTCGATGCGGTCCATCGCCCAGGAGCAGGTGTTGACCACGGGTGGTGCGACACGCCTGGTGGACCGCATGGAGGCGGCCGGGTTTGTCGAACGTACGGAAGCCCCCGGTGACCGGCGCGGGAGGCTGGTTCGACTCACCCCTCTCGGCGAAGAGACCGCTGTCCGCGCTTCCCGGATCCATGTGGAGAACATCAGGCGGTACTTCCTGGAGCCACTCCCCGTAGCGGACCGCGAACGATTCGCGGAAGACCTCCGCATTCTCAGCCATACGGCGCGGGACATGCTGCCACGTCTGCCCTGAGCCGCAGCCAGCGCGGCGGCGCCGATGCGGTGGCGCCGGAGACCTGAGTGTGTCGGAGGTCACTCGTCAAATCTCGAAATATCTGACTGGTCAGATACTGTTCTGTCAGGTGAATCGCTCGCATCGGGCGGGCGTCGCACCCTGTCGAGGTCCTCGGTGAAACTTGTCTACGTCTTCGATGCCTATTGTGGCTGGTCGCACGGCTTCTCCGACACGGTGCGCGAGGTCCTTCACCGCCATCCCGAGCTGTCGATGGAGGTCGTCTCGGGTGGCCTGTTCACTGGGAAGCGTCGGGTACCGATCCGGGCCTTCGGCTACGTGCAGGGAGCGAACGCCAAGATCAGCGAGCTGACCGGAGCGGAGTTCGGTGACGCCTACGATCGGCTGATCTCTGACGGTTCCTTCGTCATGGACTCCGAGGCCGCCGCCCGTGGTGTGGCCGCCCTGCGTCAGGCCGCCCCGGGACGGGCGGTGGAACTCGCGGCGGCCCTGCAGCGGGCCTTCTACATCGACGGGCGCAGTCTGTCCGATCCGGCCACCTATCGGAAGGTCGCCGAAGAGGCCGGGCTGGACGGCGATGCCGTCGTCGCCGCCTTCTGTGCGCCCGAGGCACAGGCCGCGGCCGAGGCGGACTTCCGCCGCGCCGCCGAGCTGGGCGTCGCCAGTTTTCCGACCCTGCTCGCCCTTGACGGCGAGCGCGTCACCGCTCTGGCCCGCGGCCACGCCACCGTCGGCGAGGTCGACCAGCGCCTGGCCACGCTGCGCACCGGCACCCGCTGAACGTTTCGTCCGTCTCCGTCCGTCCCACGGAACAAAGGAGCATTCGCATGAGCACCCTGGACTTCACCGTCTTCGACCTGGACTTTCCCGTAGGCAGCAAGAACAAGACCGCCACCCTCGTCACGGGTGAGAACGAGGCACTGCTGGTCGATGCCGGCTTCACGCGCGCGGATGGCCACCGGCTGGCGGCCGCGGTGCTGGACTCCGGCAAGAGGTTGACCACCGTGGTCGTCAGCCACGGCGACCCGGACTTCTACTTCGGCGTCGAGGTGCTCTCCGACGCCTTTCCCGATGCGCGCCTCGTCGCCACCGAGCCGGTCATCGAGCACATCCACCACTCCTACGAGGGCAAGCTCAAGGCGTGGGCGGCGCTCGGCGCGAACCTGCCCACCCGTCTGGTCGACCTGGCCCCGCTGAGCGGCGGCCTCACGCTGGAAGGCCACCGTTTCGACCTGAAGGGCGGCTCGGCTGAACTGCCCGACCGCCACTATCTGTGGCAGGCCGAACAGCGTGCGATCCTCGGTGGCGTGTTGCTGTTCCAGCAGGAGCACGTCTGGGTCGCCGACACCCCCACCCCGCAGCAGCGGGCCGCCTGGATCAGGCAGCTGGACGACATGGCCGCCCTCGACCCGCGGCTGGTCGTGCCCGGCCACCGCCTGCCGGACACCCCCGCCGACACCTCCGCCATCACCGCCACCCGCGACTACCTCACCGTCTTCGAGGAGGAACTCGCGGGCGCCGCCGACGGCGCCGCGCTGACCGACGCCCTCGTGCGGCGCTACCCCGGCCACGGCATGCTGATCGCCGCGCAAATCGGAGCCAAGGTCGCCAAGAGCGAGATGACCTGGGGCTGACGACCATGACAGCACAGGCCACCGACTTCGCCGCCTCCACCGCGCCCGCCGACGTCGTACGCCGCCAGTACCTGGCCTCCGCCGCCGGCGACCTGCAAGCCCTGCGCGCCAGCCTCGCTCCGGACGTGGAGTGGACCGAGATGGCCGGCTTTCCCCTCGCCGGCACCTACCGCACCCCCGAGGGCGTCACCGCGGGTGTCATGGAACGGCTCACCCAAGACTGGGACCACTGGACCGCCCACGACGACACCTACATCGTCGACGGTGAGAACGTCGTCGTCCTGGCCCGCTACACCGCCGTGAACAAGAACACCGGCAAACCGCTCGACGTCCGCGTCGCCCACCACTTCACCGTCCGCGGCGGCCAGATCGTCCGCTTCGAACAGTTCGTCGACACCGCGCTCGTCCGCGACGCGATGACCGACTGACTGCCGCCAGGAGCTTCGAAGTAGATCAACATTCCTGGCTTTCTGTCCCACGGAGAGGCTCGGCCGGCCCGTCGTCGATGATCTCGACGCCCTTGGCTCGCGGGTGAGCTTGGGCCTCCTGCCTTATACCGGTCCACCGGAAGCAGAAATCGGCCGATCCAGGGTCGACCGACGGGCGACGAGCTTCGCGCCGTTGCCTTGCTGGTAGATGTTCAGGCCTGCGGTACCTCATCGAAAGGGGATTCCGGTGTCGGTGTATGGGCTCAGGACATGTTTGACGTCTTGTCGTCAGGAGATGCTTGACGCTCGGCGGGTTTGGCGCCAGCGCCGGTGACGTGCAGTCGGGTGATGGGGGCGGTACTTCGGCGCGGGCGGACGGCGATCTCTTCGTCCCCATGGAGGATGCGGAAGTGGGTGTCCTCGATGACGACCGTGACGATCTTTCCTCGGCGGGCGAGGCCAAGTTTGATGTTCTGACCGGCGACCCTGATGCGTCCACTGGCATGGACTTTGCGTTGCGCGCGGAGGGATCCGGCGGGCAGCGGGGGCGGTGGTAGCGGGGCAGCGGGTGCTCTGGCACCGAGAAGACGGCCGATCTTGTCGTTGCTGATCGGGCAGGGCCAGGTGCCGATCAAAGCGTTGTCGGTGATGGCGTATAGGAGGTGGCCGTCCAGGCGCAGGGTGACGCGGCGGCCGGCCCAGGCGAAGCCGACGAGATGATTGATCCCGCCGATGGCGACCAGGCCGTCTTTGGTGACGGCCCGGTCGATCTCGACGGCCTGACCGGGCTCGACGACGGCCGTGCCGTTGGCGCGGCGCAGCGCCGGCCGTTCGGGTGCGGGCCCGGCGGCCCTGGCCCCGCGCATGGCCAGGTAGCGCAGATCCTCGGGGAGCAGACGAGACGCGACCGTGCGGATCACATGTCCGTCGCAGCACAGGTGGATGCTGCGCAGGTCAGCCCAGACGGTGACGGTGCGACCGGCCATGCTGCGATGCAACGACACGACCTGGCGGCCCGAGCGGACCTGGGCGTTGCCCGTGGGAGACACCCGAACCTCGAACTCGACCGCGGCACCGTCGCTGAGGGGACCGGGTGGCGGTTCGATCACCCCGATCCTCAGCGGGGACAGCTCGGGGTCGACCGGATCGGTCACGAGCATGGACGGGATGGCCTCGAGGCGGGTCGGGCCGTTGGGGCGGAACAGGCTGGCGGGGACCGCCATGTCCAGCGCCTGGTGCGGACGCTGCTGGTTGTAGCTGGTGATCCACCCGTCGATCGCCTCCTGCGCGACCGTGATCGACGCGAACGGGGCGACGTGGTCGAGGAACTCGGCGCGCAGCGTCTTGTGGAACCGCTCGATCTTCCCGGTCGTGGTCGGTGACCGCGGTTTGGTCAGGCGCTGGGTGATGCCGTTGTCGTGGCAGACCTTCTCGAACAACACCTGGACCGGCAGCGGCTTGAGGTGGCGGCCGGTGAACTGCCCGCCGTTGTCGGCCAACACCTCCGAGGGCACGCCGTAGCGGCGCATCGCCGCGGTGAACGCCTCGGCGACCTCCCGCGCGGACGACGTGACCAGCACGGTGGCGATCACGACGAACCGGGAATGGTCATCGATCCCGGTCAGCAGCTTGCACTCACGGCCCTCGGCCAGTGGCACACCACCGACGATGTCGAGCTGCCACAGATGCATCGGCGCTTCACGCTGCCACCGCTTGTACGCCCGCTTGTGCGCCTGCGCCTGCGGGTCGATCAACCCGTTGCGGGTCAGCACCCGATGCACCGTCGCCCGCGATGGCACCACCGCCAGGTCCCGGCCCGCCAGCTCGTGGCAGATCCGGCGCGCTCCCCACCGCGGATGCTCGCGACGTAACCGGCAGATCAACGCCTCCACCTCGGAACCCAGCCTCGTCGGGCTCGTGCGCGGACGCCGGGAATGGTCCGCCAGACCCGCCTTCCCCTCGGCGGTGAACCGGCGCCGCCACGTGTCAAGTGACTGCCGCGTCGTGCCGTAGCGGAGGGCGACCTCACCGATTGGCGAGCCGGCCAGCACCTCGCACACCGCCCGGTACCGGTACTCGGCCGTCGCCTGCTGATCCACAAACCACCCGTTCCGCCACCAACAAGAAGCAGAACAAGATCACGACCGACGGTTTGCTGTCAAGCATGTACTGAGGACGAATCGTCAAGGATGTCCTGAGCCCTCACATCGACACAGGAGGCCATTCCGCCGACCGATCCGCCAGCGGACAACGTCCACTGCCAGATCGCCCCCAAGAGCGCCTCGGAGTACACGCCGACGGTCGATGCCATTTGCCGACCACCCCCCCCGCCGCAACTACGCCCCGTAACCAAGGTCCGCCGGCACATTCAGGGATCGAACCAAACGATCAATGCCCCGACCTGGACATCTCCTACTTGATCAACCATCAGATCTCATAGGTCTTACCTATTTTCCCAGGCCAGGGCATTGTTACGCATCGTGGTGGACCTAACGCACCACAATAAGAACCATTTGATCTTGGTTCAGGGACCCGAAATCACTGTCCGACCAGTCTCCACGAGGCTCCTGGCCAGGGACGAGGTCCCGTGAGTCTCCGGTCGACAACATCATCCACCGAGTCGAACACGCGTTCCGCGGGTCTGGTGGGTCCGGACGCCCGCCCTGGCCCGCCTGGTGACCATAATCGTGGCCGGGTCTCACTCGCCGCATGCAGCTGACCCGGCGAGGCGGACTGAAACCACCGGCTCGCGTGCGGGCGAGCGGCATGCCAGGATGCCCGTTACGCCGCTGAACGAGGGATGACGCGGACGTCGAGGTCGGCGTCAAGAGCCTCGGCGAGCCGTTCCAGCACAGGCAGTGTCGGTACGGTGCCACCGGCCTCGAACCGCGCTACCGCCGACTGCGTCATGCCCGCCGCGCGGGCCAGTTCGGTCTGACTCCAGGCGCGCCGCTGGCGCAGCTCCCGCACCGACCTGCCCAGCTCAAATGCCAGCCTGGCTGCCTGGTAGGCCTCGCGCGCGCCCGGCTCGTCCATCCGGCGTTCCCTCAGCCCCGCCCAGTCCGCCCGCTCAGCCATCGCCGTCGCCCCCCTCGCCCTCGCCCACCGTGTGCGGCCCTGTCAGGCAGCGTGCCAGCGCGCGCCTCGCCCTGGACACCTCGGCGACCTCCCTCATCCGCGACTTGGCAAACACCGTCAGAGGCACCACCCTCCGCCCCGGCGCGATCCAGTAGGTCACCCGGATCGCCCGGCCCTCCAGATGAAACCGCAGCTCCCGCAGCTTGCCGTCGAACTGCCGCGTGTACGGCTCACCCAGCAACGGACCCTGCTCGGCGAGCAGATCCACATAGAAAGCGGCCGTCGCGAAATGCACGGTCGGCAGCCGTTCCAGCCAGTCCCGAACTTCCGGTTCCAGCTCGACGGTACCCCAGGTCATAGCGTTGACGCTATAGCCACGCGGCCGCGGTCCACCTGTCAAGACCGACACGGCCACCTGTCAGACCACGATGATCAGGTGGCCCGAGCGTAGTCCACTGCCGCGAGATCAGGACGCAGGCCAGAGTAGGAGGTGATCCTGGCGGGGCGTGCTCCTCGAAGCCGAGGTCCACCCAGCGTCCGGCGCGTCGGGCGGTGTCGGCTTCCCACGCCGCACGGGCGCGGCAGGTTATGCCAGCCACAGCGAAGGCCAGCGATCGACGGAGGCGAAAGCCGCAAATGGCGTACGACCCTGACAGCGACGTCACGGACGCCGCGAACAGCGACTCGGCCGCCGACGTCGAGGACAGTCCAGCCACAAGACCCCGGCGGCAACCCGCCATACGCCCGGCCATCGACAGCATCGAAACCGTCCCGATGACCCCGGAAGAACGGACACAGGCCGTCAATGCCCTCGCCGAGCTGATCGTCGCCTGGGAGAAAGTCGGAGCGCCGACCAAAATACCGCGAGCCGGGTTCTAGTCAACGCATCGCGCAGATGACGGCGTCGCCCTCGTCGAGCTTCACGACGACATGGTCGTCATCGGCACCCGCTACCGGCCGGCGGCGGGCGTGTGGACCCTGTACCGGAACCGGCTGCCGGTCGGACAGGTGACCATACTCGGCATCGCCGCCCAGGGCGCCCGGTCGGTACTGCGCCTGGCCGAGCCACTGCCTTTCGACCTGGAGGTGGGAGACGAGATCGGCGAGCGGCTACTCTCCCCCAATCGGCTACACGACCTTCGACACGGTTCGGCGTCGATCATGCTTGGGGAAGGCATCGACATCAAGACCGTGTCGAAGATCCTGCGTCACTCTTCGACGTCGATGACCGGGAACACCTACGCCCATCTGCTGCGGTCGACCGGGCAGGCGGCGGCGGAGACTGTCGCCGCGGCGATTGCTCGCAAAACGGTTCGTCCACACCAACCGCGCCACCGGCGAATCGACCCCAACCTGGCGAGGAACCTGAACCCGAATCAGACAGACTTCGCGGGATCGAACGCCCTGTTGATCAAGGAGCTGTAGTCGCCAGGTTCGGCATGACTGATGCCCGAGTCGAGGTCATGATTCGGGAATGGTGTCACAGAGCGCAGGGCTGACATGTGATCACAGAGTGCCCAAGATCGCTGGCATTCCCGGATCGATACGTGTCTGGTTTGGAACTGGCTGTGACGTCTCCATCACCGTGGATGCGCGTCAGTCGGCAGGGTCCGTTTCGCCAGACTACTGACTTCGTCGGTTCCACCGTGGGTCATGCTGACCGTTTCCTCCTCGAGATCAGCGCACATGTACACGTACTCGCCGACTCGCAGGCCGAACCGTCGGACGTAGGTACCAAAGCCGTGGGTGAATCCCGTCTCATCGTTGTACACAGCGGTGCCGCACGGTTCGCCTCGTCCATCGATCAGCTCAAACCGGGTGGAAGGGGTACCAGCCGGGAACCATCGTCGCAGCAGAACTCCGGTGAGTTTGAAGTTGGACGTCACGGCCAACGTGACACTCGGGCGACCGTTCGGCGTAGTACCGGCGCGGAAATGCCGGTTCTCCGTCAGCGAGCGTGCCCGTGCCTGACTCTGTACGGTCGCCACCACGGCCGAGGCGACCTGCGTACCGCGGACGGTCCACGCGTTTCGGTCCAGCTGCACGAACGCGGGATGGAAGGTCAGGTACACGCTGACCGTGCTGAGGTTCATGCCGAACGCCTCGGCGGTCTCCATCAGGCTCGTGCGATCGAGGACGCCGTTTGGTGACATCCTGATCAGCTCGACGAGAAGCGCCGCCTCGACACCCAGTTCTGCGTTGTGGTCCAGCGGGACTGTCGCGCTGAGCTCGTTGTCGTCGACCGCAAACTGGTCGTGCCACTCGCAGAACGCCCGCAGTCCGGTGATGGTCGGGGCCACCAGATCCGCTTGGTCTGCGGTGCGGCCGGAGTTGCGGTAGGTCCAGAAGTTCTCAACCGCCCGTCGTGCGCTGGGCAGGTCGACGGGCTGATGCACGGACAGAAGGGTACGGAGCGTGTTGACCAGGCGGTTTCGCACCGAGGACCCCCAGGTGACGTGGTCCTCATCGAGCCACACAACCGACTCCGACGCCGCCAACAGTGGTCTGACGTCGTCCTCGGTGACGACAACACCGGCGTCGAGTGCCTCGTCACTGACCTGGAGCAGCGTGGCGAGGCCCTGCCGTTCGGTAAGCCTGCGAGTTGCCCTGTACACGGCGGTGAGGGTGTCGGGATCGTTGGTGACGACCCCGGCCCTCAGGTCCAGGTCGAACGGTCGTCCGGCGAACTCGGCGCACGCGCGCAGGCTGTCGAGGCTGTACCGGGTGGTGGTGACGCCTCTACGGAGCAGTTCGTCGGCCAACGCCAACTCCGTGCAGGGAGCCTGCCTCCTCGCAAGCTCCAGCGCGGCATCGAGCTGCGGCCACCACAGATACAGCCCGTAGAGAACCTTGTGCTGCTTCTGGATCTGGCGGGCGCGTTCGCGGGTTACGCCCATCGCGAGCCCTGTTTCCTCCAATGTGGCGGGTGGCTTTCCGAGCAGTCCGTACCGTGCTGCCAAACCGTTGATGACGGCCGGTCGGCAGGGCTTTCGTTTGCCATGAATCACCCTGTCCGCCCCGGACAGAATTCCGACGACCGTCGTCTCCAGCGGTTCGGTGCCGTCGAAGGTCAGTTCGGCGAACTTGCCAAGCGCACTCGCCAGGTCAACCTGCGTGTCCGGCCGATCTGGTTCCTGGGGGGCGCTGGTTTGTTTGCCCGTCATCAGGCATCCGTGTTCCCGGTCAGGGCGAAGCCGTTGTTGAGGGCGGCGTCGTAGATCCTTCTGAGGCTGTCGATCTGCTTGTCGGTCGGCGTCTTTCCCGCGCTCAGCAGTACTGCGGTACCGGATGCGATGCGCCGGTCAACGGCGGTAAGCTTATTGTGCTCGCCCGCCCAGGCAGCCAGCTCCGACCAGGGCACGAGCAGTAGGTCCTCGGTGCTGATACTGGACGCGACGATCTGGATCGGGTCTTTCGTGGTGAGCTGGGCGACGGTTGCCCCGCTGAGCTTCCACGGTAGGGCGCGCGCCTTCTCCCAGCACGCTGGCTTCTTGGCCCATTCGCCGACGTTGCCGGGTGTCCGGTCGAAGAACGACCGGAGCAGTCGGGCCAGCGCCGGGATCTCGCTGCGCAGCTGCTCCGGTATCTGTTGGGTACGCCAGATGACGTCAAGGTCGAGGCGCCGGCTGGTACGATTGCTGATCAGCGCCACGGCGTAGGCGACGACCTGCGCCTTGTAGCCCTCCAAGCCGCTCTCCCGGAACGTCCTGGCCACGATCCTGTCAGTCTGTCGGAACAGGATCGCCTTCGCGACAAGGTGCTCGTAGTAGCGCCGAGAGGGCTTCTGGTCCTGCTCCGGACGTTGCGCGAGCCGCAGTGCGAACTCGGCGAAGCACTTCTGACCACCGAGGCTGACGGCGTGCGGAGCCTCGTCCCAGGCGAGCTCGAACTTCGCCAGGTCGGTCTTGACGAACTTTTGCGCGGCCGGATGGATCTCCTTGAATGCCTTCTGCCTGGCCGGTGTCCCCGTTCGGGCCAGCTCGTCCTGGTACTGGCCGCGGGCACGTTCGTAGAACCATCGGGTCTGCCGCTGGCTGCCGTTCGTGGCCGGCGCCCACACCGATCGGGAGAGACGTTCGATGTCGACATGGAAGGAGTGACTGGTGCTGAAGTCCGCCTCCTGGACCTTGTTCTGGCTGTTGGCATAGCGGGAGATCAGCGGGACGAGCTCGGCGAGTTGGTCCGGCGGGACGACGGTGAGCTTCATCTGGACGTGTATCCCGTCCAGCGTCGCCCTGTGTCGGACTGCCGCGTGGTATAGGGACGCGGTGGTCTGGCCGCCGTTGACGATCTGTAGGTCCTGCAGGCTGGCGATGGCGCTGCCGCCCTCGGGCGTCCTGACTATGTCGACGGCAGATGCGGTCGCGGAGATGCCGTTGTTGTAGGCGAGGAACCGGCGAGGCTCGTTGAGTATGGTATCGCGGATACCCTGGTTGACCTTGCCCCTTGCCTGCAGGAACGACCGCACGTTGAGTTCGAGCAGGCGGGCGGAGTACGTCGCGTAGATCTCCTTCAGCACGGTACCGGGCACGATGGCCAGCATCGTGTGACATCCCTGCTCGTCAAGGTCGGTGGGAAGACACGGGACTGGCGCACCGAACCGGCTGAGGAAGTCGACGTGGATGGGCTCCTGCTGCCGGCCAGAGGTCACCAGTCGGTGCAACCGCACCACGTCCCAGACCTGGACCGACGTCGGAACATCACCGAACTCCGGCGTCGCCACGTCCTTCCTGGTGGCGACCCCACCATCGGTGAACAACCAGAACCGGACCCGAGTGAGTTCCGGGAGAACCTGGCTGATGCTGTGCGCCATGTCGAACACCGGTGAAGCCACCTCAAGCCCGGCTGTGCGGTTCCGCGACACCTTCTCCAGGAAACCGCGCAGCCGCCGGAGACAGGTCTCGATCTCCGCCTTGCCGACGGGTGCGGGTGGCGCCACCTGCCTGAGCACTACGCCGAACAGGTCGAGCGTCTGGCCATCGACGCTGATGTTGTAGCCCGAGATCTCCTCGCCGCGCGCCTGGTGGAAACAGGCCTCCCCGCCCTCGAGTTCGGCGACATCGGTGAGCTCGCCGACCATCCGTTCAAGGAAAACGTCGCGGATGTTCCGCTCCGCGCCGGGCACACCCGCCTCCGCGCGCAGATCGTCCTGGAGCGACTCGGTGAACTGGCCGAGATCGGTGTCGTCGGTCATGCCTTCGTTTCCAGGGCGGTGATCATGTCCTCGTGGCTGACGAGGAACGAGGTGGCGGCCAGCAGGTCGACGGTGTAACGGACGCCGGACACCCCGACCGGTCTGGTCTGCTCGATGATCCGGGGAAAGCCGTCTGTCACCCGGTGGACCGTCCGACCGCGCAGCGCGTATCGCCGGTCCTCGTACAGCCGGCTCTGTGTGTCCAGGTAGCCGGCACGTACCAGCCGCCGATCCAGCTCGCCCGCGCCCCCGAGGCCGGTTGCCTGGTGACGCACCTGGCGAACGAGTTCGGGAAGGGACATTCCACGTCCGCCCTGGCGCGCGTCGAGCGCCAGCGTCACCAGGAACAACGCCCCCGGTCCGGCGTCGTCGAGCTGTCGTTCGCTGCTGATCCACACCCGGTTGGCGTCGTGTCCAGCCGCGGTCTTGATCTCCACGCTGCCGGACTGGAACTGGAAGTCCTGCAACTCCTGGTCGGGGCCGGTCCAGGCGTACACCGCCGCCGGGCCGAACGTCGGGAGGAACAGGTCGGACATCGTGTGCAGCTCGCCGAACAGCCCACGCTGCCGCTCTCGTGGCAGCCCGTCGGGACTGACCCCGGACAGCATCCGCTGCCACTCACTCAGCCGGTTCACCACCACGTCGCCCGGTTCCGTGGTGACCTGGGTGAGCATCACGAGCAGGTCGGCCACCAGCGTGGTGAAGATGTCCGTGTACGCACCCGCGCGCAGCACGAGGTCCAACGTGGTCCCGTACTCCGGGAGGCTCCCCGGCTCGACCACCACGCCGGAGGTGACCAGCAGCCCCTTCGTCGCGCTGGCCGGGGTGTGGTCGGTGACCACCGAGAACACCCGACGCGCGGCCGGGTACTCGACGGCGACGAAACAGTGGTGTGGACTGTCCGCCAGCACCCGCCGAACCCGCCGGCCGGCCGAGCCCGGGCCACCCTGCCTGGCCTCCAGTTCGGCCCAGAGTTCCTCAAGGTCCGTGGCGGACGGTACCGCGGTCACGCCTGCTCCTCGTCGGATTCCTCGCCGCCGAACTCCTGGCTGCCGAACTCCTGGTCCCACCACAGGTTCGTCACTCGGTACTTGATGGTCTTCGCGGTCGGACTCTTCGGAAAGCTGAGGGCGAACCCGACGGGCGGCAGGTCGGGATGCATCCAGGTGTCGGGCCGGAGCGGATACAGCAACAACAGTCCGCGACCCGGTGGGCGGACCTCACGGATGGCGAGCCCGCCCGGCGCGCTGGGCGCCGTCTTCCTCGTCTTCGGGTCCGCCTGCCAGGCCTGCCTGGTCATCTCCAGAGCTCGCCCGCCCTCCTCGTCGGAGAGGTCCAAGCCCTCGTCGCTCGGCGAGACGAGGCGACGGACCACGTAGCGGTCCTTCCCCGCCCGCAGCCCGGCCTTGTACTCCGCGTCGGCGTTCGCGCCTTCCCTCGGCAGGTACAGGGCCCGCCGGACCAGGCCGACCTCGAACTCACCGATCCGGTGAGTCCTCAGGTCGTCGCCGGAGACCGACACGAGCCCCACAGTCCATGTGGTGAGCTCCGGCTGCTCGGTGGTCAACAGCGTCCTGACGTAGTCGGCCAGTGCTCGCGGCTGTGCCTTGGTCGCGACGTCGGAGGCCTGGTACCTGTCCAGGAAATCCAGCACGTCGGCCGCCGGCACGTTGTCCCACCGAACGGTGCCGAGAGCACCCCGGCGGGGTGCCGGAGTGCCCATGACACCGACCAGGCGCTTGGTGGCGGCCAGGTTGGTGCGGAGCACCTCCTCGTCGGTCTCGAAGGTGATCGACTCGCTGATTGTCTGGGAGAAGGTGATATCGACGTCGGTGCCGTTGCGCATCTTGGTTCGGGCGGTGATCATCAGCCCGTCCGGATGCGCACGGACCCGCAGCCCGTACTCCTGCGGGGTCTTCCCGAGCGCCGCCATGTAGTCGAACTCGCGCAGCAGTTCCTCGTTGGCCAGCGCGATGTCCCGGTACCACCCGGCCAGCTCGTCGGTCGTGTAGAGCCGGCACAGGTCGAGGTAGCCGGGTCGGTAGCCGAACCAGCGGCCCATCTGCATCAGCGTGTCGTACATCCTCGACGCCCGCAGGTAGTAGCTGACCGTCAGCCCCTCGAGGGTCAGACCGCGGGAGAGCTTGTCCCCACCGATCGCGATCAGCGTCAGCGGCTGGTCGGCCTCACTGTAGGTCAGCGCGTCCTCGGACTTGCCGTTGAGAATGCGCAGTTCGACGTCGTCGAGCACGCCCGGAAGCGCCTCGCGGATCTGCGCCCAGTCGATGACCCCACCAACTTCCAACGTCACGTCCGGGTTCCGCAGCAGCGACTCGGTGGTCGGTACGAAGTCGCTTCGCCACAAGGACTCCAGGGCGGGCCAGGGGGAGTCCGGGCTGGTGGGGTCGCCGTGCCACAGGCGCTGGCGCATCAGGCCCAGATGCTCGTGCAGGGCTCGGCGGAGCAGCGCCTGGACGTCGGTGAAGCGGGTGACGTGCACCAACATCGAGTTGTGGTCCTCGTGGCCCCGAACCCGACGGGCGGCCGTGGCGAGTAGGAAGGCGTTGATCGCGGTGAGCAGCGATGCCGGCAGTCGGCCCGGGACGGTGTCCTTTCCGTGCTTGTTCGGGAGCCACATCTCGTGGTCGTCGAAGGTACTGATGATCGGTAGTCCGACCTGCCCCTCGATGCCGGAGTTCGCGTCGCGGTCCAGGCCGAACACCCTGTTCACGCCCACGTAGTTGCTCGGTGGCCGGAGGCTGATGATGAAGCTGCGTGGGAAGAGGTCCTCGCCGTACTTCTCGGTCCTCGCGTCAGCATCGATGAACACGTTGGCGAACGGCGTGGCGGTGTACGCGAGGTACGCGGACTTCTCGAACGTGCGCAGCAGCTTCCGGATCAGACCGTTGATCTTGGTTGGGTCGTAGTCGTCGATCGGCTGCCCGTTCTCGTCAGTCGGCCGGGCCCTGGTGTTGACCGACGCGTTGTCCGCCTCGTCGTCGATCACCAGCAACGGAACGTCGCGCACGATCTGCTGACCGGTCTCCGGGTCACGTTCCTGGTTCAGCCGGGTCGCCCACGAGTGTAGGTTCCGCAGTACGGACGCGTTCTTCTTGACCACCAGAATGACCGGGTCGCCGCCGCCCGCGTTGAGCCAGACCTGCCGGGCGACCTTGACCTGGAAGTCACCCTTCTCGTCGCTGCTGGTCAACGAGTGGACGTGGAGGAACTTCCCCGGCATCCGCCCGACGCCGACCTTGGCATTGGACTGGTCGTAGCTGCGGTTGCTCCTCGTGTCGAACCCGAGGAACTCCAGGTCCAGCCGGTGCTGGGTCTGGCTGCGCAGGCTGTTGTGCAGACCGGCCAACACGACGATCAGGCGGTAGCCGGCGTCCGCCGCCTTGCAGATGACGCCGGTGTAGTTGGCGGTCTTGCCGGACTGCACCTGCCCGACCACCATCCCGCGACGGTCCCACCGGCCAGGCCGGTCCGGCTTCTCGAACGAACCCAGAATCCGGTCGGTGACCTGGTCGATGCTGCGAATCTGGGCTGGTGCCCAGTCCTTCCGGCCCAGATACCGCCGGTACCGTTCCCAGAAGCTCCAGTCGATCTCGCCCCGGGCGGCGTCGAGCCAGGGTACGTGGTCCTCACGGCCGTTGAGAACCTGTTCGGTCGGAAGCCAGACGTTGCACCGACTCTCTACGTCCCGCCGCAACTCGCCGACGTCGACGTTGGCCTGCTCCACAAGAAGCAGCGCCTTGTCGACCGCCTGTTCGACCTCGTAGGCCGTAACGTCGTCTTCGTCGTCGAGCAACATCAGGGCGATCTCCATCGCCCTGCGATGGTCGGGGTTCATGCCGTCTCCTGACCGGGTTCGCGGGTACAGACCTCCCGAACCAGGTCGGGAAAGTCAGAGAACGGTTCCATTGTCAGCATCCGACCGACAATTTCCGGGTTGGACATCCCCGCGCGTCCCATCGCCCGGACGACGTCGGTCAGCACCGACCAGACCACGGCCGGGTCGGTCTCCTCGAACGGCGCCGCCTGCCGGCCCTGCCGGTCCGCATGGTTCAGGATGATCAGCGGAACCGGAACGGTCTCCTCCAGCAGCCTGACCAGGGCCTCGACGTCACCGCCGTCCGCCGCCGTGAGCAGCGCGGCCACCAGCGGGTGCTGACGGTTGACCTGGTAGGCGATCTTCGTCCCGCGTGCGACCTGTAGCCAGGCCTGGACCACTTCACCCTGGCTGGTCCGCTGAAGTACCTTGCCGCGGTGTCGGTAGACACTTGTCGACCGCAGCCGAACGACCTCGGCGATCCGCCGCAACCCGGGCCCCAGCGCGCCCGGCGCGCGGGCCACCGACTTACGGACGTCGATCTGCCAGTCGGAGTCCAGGTGGTTGGGCAGATCGAGCCGGATCCGGGCCAGCGAGGTCAGCTCGTCCCGCCGGAATCCGAGCCCGAGCCAGCTTCCGGACACGATCAGCCGTCGGTTCCGGTAGATGTAGAACCCCTGCTGGGAGGTCCAGCCACGACGACCCCCAGCGGTGGTGTGCTCCTGGGAGGTCAGCCGGCTCACGTGCGGCAGGACGAACGACTTCACCCTGATCAGCTCGTCCCGGCACGGCAGCGACTCGTCCGTGACCACCTGGGTGGTCTCGTGGGACTCGAGGAACGGGTCCCACGGCACGACGTTCCGGCCGTTCACCCGGATCGTGATCTGCCCGGGCCCCGTGACGTACCGATGGAAGGTCATCCCGAGATGCCGGGCAACCCGGTCGGCGATGTCGTAGAAGTGCCGCTCAGCCTGCTCGTTCCGCGGATCAGGTGCGGCAACCAGTCGGTCCAGCCCTCGCCACAGCACCACCGTTCCCGGCCGGTCACCGTGCAGCTCGTCCCACCGCGCCCGGTCCTCGGCGGCCAACGTCGTCAGGAGCTGCCAGGCGCCGACGCGGACGACGTGGTCGAGATCCCACGTCCGAGCCGCCAGCGACGAGCTCGTCGTCGCCGACATGACGACCAGCCGCCGGCACTGCGAGAACGACGCGGTCTTCAGCCCGAGCCCGAACCGCCCGAGGTCGTTCGCCCTTCTCGGCGTCGAAGGGCTGGTCGTGCCCGGCCGCATCGCCTCCCGGAGCCCGGCACCGTCCATCCCGAGACCGTCGTCGACGACCGCGATCCACGACTCCGCGCCGGCCCAACGCAGGCGGACGTCGATCGAGGTGGCCTTGGCCGTGATGCTGTTGTCAACCAGATCCGCAACCGCGGTCTCGGTGGAGTAGCCGAACGCGCGAAGGGACTCCACCAACGACTCCGCGCGAGGTTCGACCACCTCGTAGCCGGTCACGCTGCCGCCGTCGGACGATCTTCGGTCGGCCACCTCACCTCCTCGGACGCAGCTTCGGGAAGGGCTCGGCATCGTCGAGCGGTGTCCGATTCGTTCATCATCCGCAGTGCGGGCACAGGCACCTGCACACCGGGGCTCCCCTGGATCAGGCGACCAGTGTAAGGAAGCCGGGCAGATGCGTGCGTACCGTATGCTCTCGGGCCGGTAACCCGGTACGCAGAGTGATGGGCCGTAGTTCTGCCGTCCACCCCACCGTGATCGAACCGTCAACCTGGCTGCGAGCCACCCCGGCCAAAATCGTCGGACCCCACCGTTATCGTTACTGTCGTCCATCGGCCCCGGTGACGGACGGACGGCGACCCGACATCGAGATCCTGGGCCCCTTGATCCAGGACGATGTCCGTGTTCTCCTGGTGCTCGTTGACGCAGACGTTCGGGAAGGGTATCGGCGAGTGTCCACTTACGGGGTCAAGCTGCAACGCAGCGACGATCTGCGACTGGTCCGCCATCCGGATGGCTGTACAGGGGACACTTTCGAGCAGTGGTGCGCGCAGAGGCTGGCGGAGGGAAAGCGGCTCGCCGTCGACCTCTTCTCCGGCGCCGGGGGGCTGAGCCTCGGGCTGGAGGAGGCTGGCTGGACGGTCGCGGTCTCCGTCGACAACGACGAGAAGGCCGTGCAGACGCACAGCCACAACTTCCCCGGTCTGGCCCTGGACCTCGACCTCAGCGAACCCTCACAGCGTCAGGGGCTCGTCGATCTCCTCAACACGACCAACATCGATCTCCTCGCCGGCGGACCACCCTGCCAGCCGTTCAGTCGCGCCGGTCGCAGCAAGATCCGAAGCTTGGTGGTCGCCGGGCACCGCGAGGAACATGACCGTCGGCGTGAGCTGTGGCAGGCGTTCCTCGATGTCGCGCTGGCCGTGCGGCCTCGGGCTGTCCTGATGGAGAACGTTCCGGATATGGCCCTCGGTGACGACTTCGCCGTGGTGCGGACCATGGTCGACGCACTGGAACGCGGCGGTTACTACACCGAGTTCAGACTGGTCGATGCGTGGCGTTACGGCGTTCCCCAACATCGGAAGCGTCTCATAGTCCTTGCTCGGCGTGATGTCGAGGACTTCGCCTGGCCGGCCGAGCAGAGCAGGCAGCCAACACTGCGCGACGCGATCGGTGACCTCCCCGAACTCGGCGACACCACCGGCGCTCGCGAGCTGCCCCACAGCAGGCTCCGACGTCTGTCTGCCTTCGCCAGGACGATGCGAGCCGGCGCCCGGAACGGCATCGTGTGGGACCACATGACCCGGCCGGTGCGGGACGACGACCGCGCGATTTTCGGAATGATGGACGCCTCCACTCTGTACGCCAACCTTCCCGCAGCCCTGAGGCGCTACTCGGCCGAGACTTTCGACGACAAGTACAAGAAGCTCGACTGGAACTCGGTGAGCCGCTCCATCACCGCCCACATCGCCAAGGACGGCTACTGGTACATCCATCCCCAGGAGCTCAGGACTCTCACGGTCCGCGAGGCCGCCCGAGTTCAGACCTTCCCCGATCGCTTCCGATTCGCGGGTACCCGCAGCGACGCGTTCCGCCAGATTGGTAACGCCGTTCCCCCGCTCCTGGGACGCGCCGCAGCGACTGCGCTCCACCCGGCACCGACGTACGAACGTTCCGAGGAGCGGCTGGGGGAAGCATCACGCTGGGTACAGGCGAGGCAGGCGCTTACCATCTGGGCAGCGCAGCAGCAGCGCGGCCCCAACTGGTATGCGCTGCCCGGTCCGGACCTCACGCCGGCCGTGGCCGCAGTCGCGGCACTCCTGTTGAACCGTTCCAGCTCTCCCAAGGGAACCGACCAGGCGCTTTCCGTGATCCGCGGCCGTGCGCGGCTGGCGAGGGCGGAGCTGGACCAGATGCAGCAGGAACTCCCGACGCAGGCCGGACGTCAGGTGCTGGAACGGTTCCGCCCACTGCTGCCGAAGCGCAAGCTCTGGGCGGACCCCGAGGCACTGATCGAGCACCTGACAATGAAAGCAGCGGAGGAGCGAACCTTCCGACTCCTGATCGGCGAGGACGTACTCCTTGCCTCCCAGACGACTCTCAGGGTTGCGGCCCGAGTGGCTGGCAGTGACTCGGACAGGACGAACAGGTTGAGCGACGGCCGTGTCGATCTGGCCAGGCTGGTCGGAGCCGGCGCGGAGGCGCCGCTGCGTACAGCGGCACTCCGGCTGCTCGGCAGTACGGTGTGCAGGGCACCCAGCACCGTGTGCGGCGACTGCCCGCTCCAGCAGCAGTGCGTCGGCAGCTCCGGTGAGCGTGCCGTGCAGACCCTGTTCTAGCCACCGCTGCTTCGTGTCGCCGCCAGTACCCGACCGGCAGCAGCAGCAGCATCCCTGCGGATCTCGCATTCCCACACCCGGACCACTCGCCAGCCTGCCATCTCGGCGGCTTGGTTGTTCCGTCGGTCGCGTTCGCGGTTAGTCGACAGTTTCTCGTCCCACCGCTGGGCGTTCGGGCCACGGAACTGTGTGGGTGAATGTGTGGGACACCCGTGCCAGAAGCATCCGTCGACGAAAACGACCAAGCGGTACCGAGGTAGGACGAAGTCAGGCGTACATCGTGGAGCCACGGTCCGATGGATCCGGAACCGTAGTCCCAGGGCGTGTACGGCGCGGCGCAGTACGAGTTCGGGCTTCGTGTCGCGCGTACGTCGGCCGCGCAAGTGTTGGCCCTTGACGGTCTGTATCCATCCTTCGGGCACAAAGTCCCCCAATCGCCAACATCGGCTACGCAAGATCCCGTCGTGAACTCAGCTCGGTCACTCCTATTTTCTCGACAACCCGTGCCCCCAGGTCGCCACAGGGAACTCCCTGCGCCGCGACTGGCCGACCCCGACCGCGCGGGACTCGACCCGCAGGGGCTGGCTTGAACGACCCTGCCCGACCCCTGCCTGAGACGGTTGATGGACGCCTCAGCCCCGAATGGGTGGAGCTGATGATGGTCCTGTCCCTGGCCGGACCGAAGTCGAGTAGGGCCCTGAGAGCCTGGCAAGCGACGTGCCGCACCAGGTCGAACGGCTGCGCGGCCTGGGCAACGCCGTCGTACCCCAGGGTGTGGAACACCTCGGCCGCATCCTGCGCACTTGGCGGCGCAGTGCACCGATCAGCTATCAGCCCGATCGGAGAAGTCGATCTTCAGCTGAGATTGGACGTCGAGTTGCGAATCACCACCAAGAGCCGGTTGTACATCATCACGGTGCGGTACTCGCGCAAGGAGGTTGATCACGAGTCCGGCCAGCCGGCTCGTCTCGAACACGGACGGCGCCAGGATGACAAGAAGTTCCGGCCGCGCGGGGTCGATAGTGAATCCACAGCCACTCTCCTCGACCAGTGGCTGCAACTGCTGGACAACCCGCCTGCTGGCCGCGAAGTAGACCACCGGATGATCAGACCAGGCGTGGCGGTCGCCGTGCCCCCGGCAGCTGGCCGCGGGGAAGGCACCGAACTCCGCCAGCGCATAGGTCAGGCCGGCAACGCCGATCTCCAGGCCATCGAGTGTAGGTTCGTCGTAGGGCCCCCTCAGCAGGACGTCGGCGAGGTCGCTTCCGGCAGGCAGGTCGATGCTATCTCGACCCTCGACCGCAGTGGCCAGCTCTGCGAAGTGGTCCGGGCTATCCGCCAAGAGACAGAGGCCATCAATGATCTTTCGCTCTTCCTCCACGATTCCCGAAGCAACACCCGGGCCCAGATCGGCTATCACCCAGTTGTCCCGGAAGTAGCCGAAGCCTTCGTCGTCGGTCAGATCATCGTCGCTCGGCAGCCAGTAAGCCGCCGCCTTTGGGATTGTCGGGTCAACATCGATGTCCGCACAGGGAAAGACTCGTCGGAAGCTCTCGCGCTCCACCATCCTCGTCATGGCCCTCCAATATTGGAATATCGGATCGCGGCTTTTGCCTCCTAAAGAAGCAATAGCGCCAGCATCTTAGCACTCGTCCGCATGACTGAGGTCATGCCTCGCCGGACACCGGAAACCTGTGGACATCTGGCCCGTCCCATCCGGGCCCAGGCGTCGCCGGAGACGGATCCCATTGCCTCTACTTACAGACTTCTCCTCGTCGCGAGCGTTCAGGCCCCGGAGGCCGGGGACGGGTGCGTGGTCCCGGCGGCGGCTCGGTCGGGTGAGGACTTCTACGCTGTCGACGGACTGGTCGATCGCGCCCCGGGGAGATGGACAAGCGGGCCGTCAGATCGGTGCCCGAGCAGGGCGAAGAAGGCTCGCAGCCGCGAATCGTTGATCGCATGGGTCAGGCGCAGCGCCGAGTACATGCTCGCCTGACACCACCCCACCAACCACCACCAAGCCGGTTACACGCCGGCGGGACGGGGGGCTCGGGGGGTTGTCCCCCCGAAAAACATTGCGGCCCGCCGCGAAGCTGACCAAAGTCAGCGAGCACGACGGGCCGGCTCGTGGAGCTTCTCCGCCACTACTCCGAAAATCTTGGACTCCTCAACGACCTCCGGTGGCTACTCAAAGTAGTCAAGAACACAGACGGTGATGACACGCCCGACGAACCGGATCTACGCGACCAACCCAACGGTCGTCGTGGGGGTCGCCCATGACCGGTGCACGCAGGGCGGAGCCCTGGCTTGGCACCATCCTCATCGGCGACGTCCGCGAGCGCCTGGCCGAGCTGCCACCCGCCTCGATCGACTGCGTCATCACCAGTCCGCCGTACTACGGCCTGCGCGACTATGGCGCACCCGGCCAACTTGGACTTGAAGACGATGTTGAGGGGTGGGTGACTGCACTACGTGCAGTCATGCTATTAGTCGCCCGGGTGCTCAAACCTGGCGGCAGCGTATGGCTGAACCTGGGAGACGGCTACGCCCGGCACCGCCGGGAGGGTGCTCCGACGAAGAGCCTGTTACTCGGGCCGGAGCGATTGGCCTTGGCGCTCGCGAGTGACGGCTGGACCATCAGAAACAAGGTCATTTGGGCCAAGACGAACCCGATGCCCACCAGTGTCGTGGACCGCCTGAGCACCACACACGAGGTGATCTATCTCCTCACCCGCAGCCGGCGCTACTTCTTTGATCTGGACGCCATCCGCGCCCCGCACGCCAGCAGCCAGGCTGCGGCGCAGGCCCGAGCCGCAGGTCGGGTCTACCCACCAGAGTCGGCGGTCGCCACCATCCGCCAGACCAAGCGCACGCAGCGCAACACTGGACTCAGCACCCTGAAGGTCAGCGGCATGGCCGGACACCCACTCGGCAAGAATCCTGGCGACGTCTGGCAGCTGGCCACGGCCGGCTACCGGGGCTCGCACTTCGCCAGCTTCCCGGTGTCACTGATCGAGCGGCCCTTGCTGGCCAGCACACCGGAACGGGTGTGCACCGCGTGCGGCACAGCGTGGCGTCGGAAGTCAGCCACCAGACGGGGGCACCTCGCCGCGCTCGGTGATCTGTATCCCGGTTGTTCCTGTCATGCGGGCCACGGACCCGGGCTCGTGCTTGATCCTTTCATGGGCGCGGGAACGGTAGCCGTGGCAGCCGAGCGGCATGGGCGGGACTGGGTGGGGATCGAATTGAACGAAGATTATGCCACGCTGGCTGAAGATCGGCTCCGGCGCGAACGGGAGCCACGTTCGGGCCGACTCTCCGGCCGCTCGCCCTAACGCTCGGCGACCTCGTCGGTGACCTGCGGCCGTATGTCGTCATTCCCTGCCCTGGGGATGACCGGCCGCACCGCACCGAGGAGGTGGTTCGGGATGACCGAACCCACCAGGACCGGAGGGCACAAGACCCTCGCGGTCAAGCTGCCGCCCGACCTGCACGCCCAGTTGGAGCTGGTGTCGGGGCTGGACGGACTGTCGATGGGCGCGGCGTTGCTGCAGTCCGTCGAGTTGTACGTCCAGACCCGGCGTTCCCAGCCCGATTTCGCACAGCGGGCGGCGGCAGCGGTGGCTGAGGCGGAAGCCGAAGCTGCCGCCCGGCGCAGCGCCATCCAGGCCCTGCTGGGGCAGGAGAACCCTGACCCGGCGGACGGCTCCGAGCCGGCCAGGAACGGGCGTCGTGCCCGGGGTGGAGAGCCCACCGCGTAGACCGCCACAGCGGTTGGCCGCGCGAGCGGCTTCCACTCCCCACCCGGCAGGGACGAGGTGGTCCTTCGGGGCTGCCCGTCCCTGCCGGGACATCAACGACGACTTTCACGCGCCGTGCATCGGTGCCAGGCAACCCGGCCTTCCGCCGGGCCGGGCTGCCTGGCACGGAACGGACCGCCGCGCCAGGCATCAGCTGCATCGGTCCGAAGGGTTGGTCGATCTTCCATGACGGAGATCACGGCCATCGTCATCCCGGCAGACATCGAGCAGCCGCTCCGGCAGGAGCGGATCGGCTCAGTGGACCTGCCGGCCTACCAGGCACTCGTCGGCGGATCCATCCAGGCCATCGAGCTCTTCAGGCCCGAGGCGTCGATGTACATCAACGAGGAGGGCAAGCTGCTACAGATCTTGAATGGTCAGGGTCTGGCTACGGGGGTTCCGGATCGAGGGCCAGGCCGGTTTGGCCGAGGAAGCCGCCGATGAGGTCGGGCCGGTATTGGATGCGTTTGAGCAGGGTCTTGATCGTGACGGTGAGTTGATCGACGGTGGCGCGGGTGAGGTTGCCCAGGTCGCGTTTGACGTGCGCCCAGACCCCTTCGACCGGGTTGAGTTCGGGGGCGTAGGCGGGCAGGCGTACCACGGTCAGCCAGTCGGTGTGCGCGGTGAGGAATGTCCGCATCGCGGCGCTGACGTGGGTGTTGAGGTTGTCCCAGCACAGGATGATCGGGGCGTGGAGTTGGTGGTGCGCGGCGACGATCAGGGTGGCGTAGTCGTCCTCGGAGAAGCTGCGGCGCTCGCCTTTGCGGCCGTGGTGAGTCAGGACCCGGTAGAACAGCCGGGGTCGCTGGCCGGGCCGGTAGCAGACCAGGGCTGCCATCGACACCCGCCCCGAGCCCTTCCCGGACACCCGCACCGTCGGGGTGTGTCCCCGCGGAGCCCAGGTCCGGGCCTTCGGCGGGCGCAGGCTTTGCCCCGCCTCATCTTCGAAGATGATCCACGCGCCGGTCGTCGCCGCTAGCCTCGTACCTTCGCCCAGGTCTCGGCCCGCCACGTGTCGACCTTGCGCTCGTTACGCTCGGCAGCGCGGCGGGCGGGGACCTGGGGGCTGTATCCCATGCGGTGCAGCAGATATGAGGTGCCACGCAGGGTGTAACGGACGTGGAACAACCGGCCGATCAGCGTGGCGACCCGGGCCAGGGTCCACCGTTGGTCGGCCCAGCCGTGCGCGGCCGGGCCTCGGGCCAGCTCCACGCGCAGCCGGTCGAGCTGACGGTCAGACAGCCGGCAGGACGCTCCACTGGGGCCCTTCGAAGCCAGCGCCGTCTCGCCGCCGGCCCGCCAGCGCCGCTTCCACTGGTAGGCCGACTTCGTGCTCACCCGCAGCCGCCCGGCCACCTCGACCGGGTCAACACCCGCGGCGAACAAGCCCGCCGCCTGCACCCGCACCGCCTCGCGGCGGGCACGCCCCGCCGCTGCTAAGCCACCACCATCCGGATACCTCATACCCTCGGCATTGCCCGCCCACGATCAGCCACACCCGGGCAGGTCAGATGTGATCAGACAGACCCCGACCATTCAAGATCTGTAGCGCTGCCGGTGAACCACCGGGCCATAGCCTTGGCGGCGGTACACAACAGCGACTTCCGGGGCCACGACTTCGTGGTCGGGGACGCCTTCGTGACCGGGCCACTGGACAGCAAGGGCCGGGACCGCACGGTCCCGGCGCAGTACGCCCGGTTGTGGCTGGAGGCCAGCAGCTTCCAGGTGCAGAAGAAGATCGCCGGCTCCGAGCTGTGGTTGACGAAGCGCGGTCACTACGACGACGTGCATGTGGCGTACGTGGTGGCGGTGCGGTTGGCGCGGCGGGAGCCGGAGGTCGCGGAGGTGCGGGTGGTAGTGATGCGGTAGACCGACACCAGCCCGGCCGGTGCCGCTCCCTCCTTGCGGAGGTCGAGCGGCACCGGTCTACTCTCAGTGCCCGGATTTCATCGGAGAATGCACGCAGGGTAACTCTGCACCGACCTGAGGGTGCCTAGCACATCAAGCAACGTGGCATGCGCGTAGCCCCCCTGCACCCAGATGCTCACCTGCCATGCATGATGGCCTGCTGACCTCAACCACTCCAGCGGCTTTGCTTCATCTACGTTAAGTGACATCGTTAGGATGCGTTTGTGATTACTGGTGATCTAAAGAGCAAGATCGATCGCGTGTGGGACGCCTTCTGGTCGGGCGGCATCTCCAACCCGCTGGAAGTGATCGAACAGATCACCTATTTGATGTTCATCCGGCGGCTCGAGGACATCCAGACCGCCAAGGAACGGAAGGCTGCCCGTACGGGTCGGCCGATCGAAGGCCCGCTGTACACCCCGGACACGGAGCACCTGCGGTGGTCACGCTTCAGCAACGCGGCGCCGGACACGATGCTGGCCGTCGTGCGGGATGGGGTCTTCCCCTGGCTGCGCGAGCTCGGTGGAGACGACTCCACCTACTCCCATCACATGAGGGACGCCCGCTTCACCATCCCGACTGCAAACCTGTTGGCCAAGGTCGTTGAGATGCTCAACGACATCCTCAGCCCTACGTCAGTCGCTGAACGTGACACTCGGGGCGATCTGTACGAGTACATGCTCAGCAAGATTGCGACCGCTGGACAGAATGGCCAGTTCCGCACGCCGCGGCACATCATTCAGCTGATGGTCGCCATGATGGCCCCGGGGCCGAACGATGAGATCTGTGACCCAGCTTGCGGCACAGCAGGCTTCCTCGTCGAGAGCGCGGCGTACGTCAGCCAGACCCATCAGGAAGCTTTGCTCGACGTCGCGCAGCGCCGGCACTTCAACCAGAGCATGTTCCACGGCTTTGACTTCGATCGGACGATGCTGCGGATCGGGAGCATGAACATGCTGCTCCATGAGGTTGAGCAGCCGGATATTCGCTACCGCGAATCGCTGGCGCAGAGCGCTTCCCCTGAGGCTGATCGGTACTCCCTGATTTTGGCCAACCCACCCTTCGCGGGCAGCCTGGATTACGAGACCACGGCCAAGGAGCTACTTTCCGTTGTCAAGACAAGAAAAACCGAGCTGTTGTTTCTCGCTCTGTTTCTGCGCTTGCTAAAGCCGGGAGGGCGGGCAGCGGTCATCGTGCCAGATGGGGTGTTGTTTGGCTCCAGCAAGGCGCACAAGGACCTGAGACGCCTACTGATTGAGGGGCACAAGCTTGATGCAGTAGTAAAGCTTCCTGGTGGAGTTTTCAAGCCATATACCGGTGTCTCAACCGCTATCCTATTTTTTACCCGTACCGATAGCGGCGGCACGGATGACGTCTGGTTTTATGAGCTCACGGCCGACGGGTGGAGCCTAGACGATAAGCGTGCGCCCCTGCTTCCGGAGATGAAGCTTGGACCCGTTCCGTCGATACCACTCGACGAAGCAGATCACGACAAGAACAACCTCCCGGATGTGTTGATGCGGTGGGGACGCCGTATTGGCGGTGAGCGGAAGAGGGCTCGGACAGAGCAAAGCTTCTGCGTGCCAAAGGATGAGATCGTTGCACAGGAATACGATCTAAGCCTCGGGCGCTATAAAGAAGTCGTATACGAGGAAGAGGATCACAAAGCGCCCCAAGATATTCTCGATGAGCTGGAAATGATCGAGTCGGATATCCAGCAGGGAATCTCAGAGCTGAAGGGGCTACTGAATTGAGCACTCGGGACTTTGTGCCGTTTCAGACAGTCGTTTCGGATGTATCATCAGGAAGTCCTAGGATTCAGCAGTCGGACTATCTTTCCGCTGGCCAGTTCCCCATAGT
>NZ_JALKFY010000621.1:0-28594 GCF_023242985.1 Frankia sp. Mgl5
ACCACACCATGAGCATCCAGCCTGCCCGAGACGGGCCCCGTCCCGCAGGCAAACACGCAGGTCACCGCCCAAATCGGAGTTCTGGAGCCCCACACGCCGGATGCCCTTGAACAGAACACTAGACGGTTCTCCGCGCCACGGCCGGCGCGGATCCGTCAGAATTAATGAGTGGCCACAACGGAACTGTGCGTAGATGCTAGAAGACGGATCGTGGCGTCGACCGGATGACTGGTACTGAACATTTCCGCCCCGGCCGGCGCCGCGATCGCTTCAGCTATTTCACGATGACTCGGACACGGCCAAGATTCTTCACTAGACCGAATGGCGTCTTCGGGTCACCGTTGCGCTCGGAGGTGACCCGCACCGTCGGGAAGTAGGTCCCGGGCTGACTGAAGATGTGGCTGGCGGTCAGCCGCGCCGAGTGGTCTGGCTGGTCGACCGTGGAACGGTCTGCGTATTCGCCGGTCCCGGCGAAGTCCCATTCCACCCCTACGATCTTTCCTGTGCCCGATGGCGCTTCCGCGGTCAGAGCGAACGTCACCTCCTGGCCGACTCCGGCGTCGACGCGTACGGCGGTGTTCATGTCGCGGGACCCCACCTGATCGATTTTCAGGTTGACGACGGGTTGCACGCCGTGGCGTTCGTCCGCGCTGGCCGGTAGCCGCACCTGGGAATCGCCGTCCACTGTGTACGCGGAGCTGGGCGGCGGTGGGGTTCCCTGGGCGACCCAGGCGTCGAGGTCGAGCAGGGCCTGCTGGAGCTCACCCCAGTAGCCGACAACGTGTGTTTCGGCCCCCTTGTCGGGTGTGGACTCCTGCCTGGTGGGTGTGGGACCGTGCCAGGCATTGTCCATGTACCACAGTCGGTAGTTGCTGTCCGTTTCCGCCCCGAGGTAGGATTTTACCTGCTGGTGGTACCAGTCGGCGGGCCAGGGGAAAGCCAGCGTGTCCAGCAGTGACGCCAGCATGATGATTTTCCCGTGGAATTTTCCGGTGGGTACGCCGCCACTGGCCGCGGAGGCGAAGGTCGGGCCGGCCAGTATCGGCCGCTGCGGATATAGCAGCTTCCCGTTCGCATCGCGATACTGGTTCCAACCGTACATGTCCTTCGAGGGGACCTGGTAGCGCTGGTAATACTGCATCGCGAGGAACCAGGAGTTGTCTAGGCGGACCCGGTCGCCCGGTTTGAGCGCACCGGTGACAGCGGTGTCCGCGCCGTTACCGAAGGTGGCCTCAGTGCCGCTCACCTTCACGAACGGGATGGTCTTCCCTGCTGCCGCTCCGGTGAGGACGACGAGGTCGACGCCCGTCAGGTCCCCCTGGGGCACGCTGGAGAGGGTCAGCCCAGTGACCGGGCTGCCAGTGATGCCACTGACGTCGGCCTCAGCCTGAATTCGGGAGGCGCTGACGGATGAGGCCGGATCCGTGCCGGCGTAACCGGGTTTGGTCCAGAAATCGTCGGCATAGGTCGGATCGAGGATGCGGACGCCTCCGGCCACCGCCTCGAAGGAGTCGGTGTTCATGTTCTTGTAGTCCCACCAGCCGCGCGGCGGGAAGCCCATCCGGGTCACTTCCCGCAGTACCGCCTGCTGCTCGTCGGTGAGCCCGGAGTAGGGCTTCCCGCTGCCACCTGGCTCCATCGCATCGACGATCTGGGGGAGCTTGTCGTGAAGCACGCGCAGGCCGAGGAGCGACACCGTCTGGCTGCTCGGGATGGCGTTCGGAGTACCGGGGACCATGGGCACGCCACCGTCCCAAACGTTCTCGGAGTTCTCCAGGGCGCCGAGAGTCTGGTAGGCACCGCCACTTGCGCCGTAGATATAACCCCGTGACCGGGCAGAGTCCTCATACACCTGCGCCGCGACGGTGCGCGAGAACTTCGCGGCCGCCGCATTGACGCGGACGCCCCCGATCTCGCCGGCCTGCGGGAGACCCCCACCGTTGTTGGTCGTCACCAGGTAGGCGTTATTCGAGATGGCGAACGCGATGTCGTTCGGCGCCGCATCCTCGACAGAAACGGTCGGGTAGGTGGGCTGAAAGAAGCGTCCCTGGTACTCGCTGGGGAAATAGAAAGAGAACTTACCCTTACTCTCTCGGAATCCACCGTGAACATACCGGTAGCCAACCGTGACACCCGTGTCTTTATCGGTGACAGTTCGCCGTTCGTCCTTATCTACGTACGGCCGGTTGAGAAGCGGGTCGCCGCACGACGTGGTGACGAACAGCGTGCCACCCTCGCCCGTCTTGCAGACTGGTCCCGAGAGTGGTTTCGAGTCGATCTTCAGCGAGTGCCCTGCGTCGGCTTTCGTTGGGGGTGGTGACTTGGCGGCTGCAGCCTTTTCATCAGATGAACACGAGGCCGCAACGGCCACGGCAACAATGGTCAGCAGCGTTGCCGTGACCTTCGGTCGATATAAAGTTCGGTGGCGCAGGGAGGCCATAGATCTAACCGTCCTCGATCTCAAGTGTGCGCCCCGTACTTATCCGACTCTGCAGCGCGATCTATCGGGTGAGAGTCGAACAGGGCGCGAAGATCGCTGGTAGTGTGGACGTCGATTTCAAGGAAGACCAGGCGCGTACGGCGCTTCCGTGATATTGTCCCGGAATATTAGCGTATGACTCCTTCAATTTTGGCGTCAGCCGCGCACATCCGTCACACTCGGCCGTGTTTGGATACGAATCTAAGAGTGATCTCGTGACCAAGTTGACGAGGCCACGAGAAGGAACGCTCGCGGGAAGATCTGCTGTCAAGATCGACCGACTTCGACGTATGCAACAGTTCCTTCGAGGTTTTGCACCCGGCCGTGCGGTGCCAGCGTCACGCTGCCCTTGTCCGACCAGTTCATGGCGTCGATCACGTGGACGGATCACGCGGCGTTCGAGCGCTGTCGAGGCACGCGGTTCACGCAACGGCCTCCTCGCCCACAAGCGTCGTCCGATGCATGAGCCGGCGTGATGTGGCGGCGAACGGCAGAGCCCGGTGCAGCATGCCGGTGTTGTCCCAGATCACCAGGTCGCCGGCGCGCCAGCGATGCCGCAGGACGAATTGTGGCTGGGTCGACCATTCGAGCAGGCGCTGCAGTAGCGCCTCGCCCTCCGCTGGCGGCAGACCGACTACTTCACCAGCGGTCGCGCCGAGGAGGAGCGATCTGCGGCCGTTGCCCCGGGTCCAGACGAGGGGGTGCTTCCGCGTGGGCACGCGGCCCCAGTCGGCCTGCTGTTCGTCCGTGGCATCGGGGTGGGCGCGTCTCTGCGCGGCGGCGAAGCTGTGCAGCACGTGATGTTCGGCAAGCGCCACCTTCTCGGTATCGGGTAGGGCCTCGTAGGCGGCGTATGTGCTGGCGAACTCGGTGTCGCCGCCGGTTTCGTCCACCTCGCGTGCCGTCAGCAGCGTCGCTTTCTGCGGTAGCTGGTCGGTGGCTCCGTCGATGTGCCAGAGGAAATTGCCTTTGCGGTACCACGCGAGGGTCGCATCGGTCTTCGCTGGATCCAGGGTGATGGTGGCGATCTCGGCGCGCTCGTGTTCGCCGGTCGGGTTCAGAACGACCCGACCGAGGAGCCTGCTGAAGGAGACCAGGTCACTGTCGCTGATGTGAGCTTCCCGGTAGATGACGACACCGTGCCGCGCCAGGGTCTCCAGGCACGCGGCGGCGGCTGCCGTGGTGGGTAGATCACCACCGGACATGCCGGTGATCTCCACGCCCAGGTGGGGGCCGAGAGGTGTGACAGTGACGGACATGACGCTCCCAGGCTTCCGCAGTATGTCGCTGTACAGTCGTACCTAGAGTAGGTACGACTGTACAGCAGGGATATCGCGGACACACCAGAACGCGGCAGCCGACAACTGGACGCGATCAGTTGGCGTACGGGTAGGCCGCCGATTCGGTCGTGCCGCGGCGGCGACGGGCCAAGAGTCGGGGGTGGCCAGCCCCGGCGCCCGGGGGCGAGGCGATCAGCCCTCCGCCGCCGCGCGGGGAGCGGGTTCGATCCGATCGAGGAACCGCTCGATGATCTGGACGGCGTCGGCGTGGCCCGTGTGGGTGCCGAACGTCTTCTCCAACAGCATCATCCGCGGGATGGCGTTCATCATGAACAGCAGCGCCGCCGGCGTGATGTCCTCTTCGTCCAGCCCGTACCGCGCCCACGCTCTGACGACGGCCTGAAGCTGGGCCTGGCGGACCTGCTCGCCTCCGCGACCGATCTCGGTGTGGATGGCCTTGCGGTGGTTGGCCAGGGCCATGAACTCCAGCAGTATGACGGCGCCGGCGCGACTGTTGGCGTACTTCCACACCGCACGAAGCGGCTGGTCGGTCTCGCTGGCGTCGGAGAGTCGGCGCAGGAGCGCGTCGGTATTTCTGCGCAAGAGGCCGAGGAACAGGTCGTCAAGTGTCGGGAAGTAGTACTGGACGAGGCTCGACGCAACACCGGCCCGCGCGGCCAGGGCGCGATAGCTAACGGCCGCGTAACCCTGATCGATCATCATTGACTGGGTGCAGTCAAGCAGGGTGTTCCGGGTCTTGGACGTGGGGGAACCGACTCGGCGGTTCGACGTCGTCGCTTGATCTCTCGCCACTTTACGGCCATTCCCATGCCAGCAGGACGGTGCGCCGCACCGTGCGGGCCTACCCTGCGCTCAGGGCCCGGGGCGGTCCCGGAACATCTCGTCGAGCGGTACCGCCTCGACGAGGAGCACCCGCCCGCAGCCCATGGTACGGGCGGGGCGCCGAGACCCAGGAGACACCGCCTGGCAAGTCGCGGCGCTGCCGTCGACGGGCCGCCCTCGACACGAGGTGGGAAGTCCGCCTTCGGTGAGATCAAAGGCGCGCCGGACGGTTCTACCTGTGGTTCGCCGGTTGCCGGTAGGCCTTGCCATCGATGGTGGTCGTGAGCGTGCCGGTGGCGTCGAAGATGTTGGTCAGGACGTCGATGCTCAGGTGGAAGCCGTCAGAGCTGGTCTTCTTCGTGTTCGTCGTGGTGGTCCCGTCCTTGGCGTGGACGGTCTGGGTGAGGTCGGAGTACCAGTCGACCTTCGATGTGGTCAGGGTCGGGACTGTCGCCGTCACCTTCTCGGTGCCGTTGAGCGTGCTGACACCGTTATCGGTGTAGGCAGTGTAGGTGACCTCCACGGTCTCGATCGCGATCTTGTCCGCGGTCTCGGTGACCACTACCTTCGCCGAGCCGCCCCTGGCGCCGGCGAAGGTGTAGGTGCCCGCGGGTACGTGCGGCCGGGTCGGGATCTCGCTGCCTGACTCGTACTTCACGCCCCACGGGACATCGTCCGAGATCGGCGTGACCTTCGGCGCCGGCGTGGGCTTGCGGCTGGTGAGCTCGGCGATCATCATCCGGTAGGTCCGGCCGCCCTGCGCGGTGGGCGTCTCGCACGGCAGCGGGTTCTCACCGCCGCAGGCCGGTGAGACGGCGAGGGCCTGCCAGTAGACGATGCTGGTGCCCTCGAGTGACCACTTCGGGTCGGCCATGCCGTTCCAGTTGGGGTCGTTGACGCTTCCCGGGCTTCCGTCACCGGAGGCGTTGATCCGCTGGCCCTGGTAGTCGCCGCGGTCGCCGTAGCGGTCGATGAGGATCGGCTGGAAGAACCGCCGCGGCCCGTTGTTGCGGGTCGACGACGTCACACTGGTAGTGATCACGTCGGTGATCGGCGGGACGTCACGCATGGCGGCCAGGAACATCTGGCGGTCGGAGCCACGGGTGTCCATCGCGACTGTCCAGTTGCCGTCGGGCGAGAGGTCTACTGGGTCGGTGTACTCCGGGTTCGCGGTCAGCCGGCGCACCGTGCCCGTGGTTAGGTCGGCGGCGAACACGTCGATGTTGGACGACTCCTCCGGGTACCCGATGTAAGTGACCTCCTTGCCATCCGCGCTGAAGCCCCGCAGCTCACCCACGGACAGCGCGTCACGGTCGTACACAAGCACCCCGGGGTTCTTCGGGTCGACGGAGACCGGCTGGATGTCGGTGGGGTCGAACAGCCGGGTCACGTTGACCACGTCATACCGTGGCGCCAGCGGTGTACCGATGGTCGGTGCCGGAGTGAACTCCAGACGCCCGAGGTAGGCGAACTGGCCAAACCGTCCGTTCGCGATCGTGAAGCTGTTGAAGCCGAGGTGCACGCCGTCCGGGTGAATGCGCAGCTCCCGGAGACTTCCCCCCTTGCCAGCGCCGTCCGCAGTGTCGTTCCACCGGATCGGGTAGATGTGGGTCTTGGCCGGGGTGCATGCGTCGTCGGTGAGCGGATGGTCCCCGCAATCGATGATGTTGGTGCCGACCAGCACCCGCCTGCCGTCGCGGAACGGCTGCGGGTAGTCCATCGCCTGGTTGGTGCTCCTCGCGTTCGCTGCCGGTACCCCGCAGGTGACGCACTTCCACGCGTCGCCGTCGGGGAAGGTCTTCCCGTCGGTCCTCACGATGATCAGCTGGTCCCCGCTGTAGACGCTCGCGGGATCGGGCGCGGCAGGCGCGCCGACGAACGAGACCCGTGCGGTGACATGCTCACCGTCCGGCAGGTAGCCGCCTGACTGGAAGCCCCCGCTCCTGCTGATACACCCCGTGCCGTGCGGATTGATGGCGGCTGTGCACGCGCCCGGCTCGTCGCTGGGCGCCACTGGCGGCAGCGGCAGCTCACGCACGGAGATCGGTTCCGGTTTCGGTGGCGCGGGGACCGCTGCGCCCGGGGTCTCGGCGGCGGCCGGCTTGTCCGGCTTCGAGTCCGAACACGCGGGAACGGCCACCAGGACTACCACCAGGCACGGAAGCAACCATCGCGACGACCGTGTTCGTGGACGCGCTGGGGTGGATCTTGTATTCCGCATGGCTTTCTCCTCAAAAACCTCGGCGGGGACGGTGATGAAAGGACCGTGGAGTGGTGACGCTGTAGCCCAGCCAGCCACGGGCGAACCGGCGGACGGGGCGACGGGAAGCGGGTGCGCGGCGTTTCCCTCGGTGCTCTGGTCCTCCGCCCGGGAGAAAGCCCGACACGGGGGGCTTGACGAGCACGCAGATGATCGCGACTACTTGTCGCCGAGCGGGCCCCGCGGGTTTCTCTTTGGTGCTGTACGAGTGTACCATCCTTGTGCTAGGCTCATGTAGCATCAATGGGCTCGGGCTTTGGAGTGTCATGTCTATGGCTCTCACCTCTTGCTGTCGCTGCTGAAAAACTTGTCTCCGCCCGCTACCTGTCGCGCTGTGTGATACCTGCTGGTGGTGCGAGGCGGGTTGGCGTGTAGCCGTAGCGTGAAACGACCTTCGGAAGATCGTTCTCTCGCCAAAGAAGCCGTGATCAAAACGAAGATCGTGATGGGCGGTGTGCGGGACGAACCTGGACGCGTCGATGCGCTGGGGACGCTGTGACGATATTAGGTAACCGGCTTGTCGGGCGGCGGGGGCGGCGGGTTAACGCCGGGGTAGCGTGAATCCAATAGATCGGGCCGAGTACGGTACGATCCGATGCCGTTACGGCGTCGGGCTATCCATCCCACGGTTCTGCCCTGTGAGTCGACTTGCCGACTGTGCGACAGCGCGGGGAGGGTGCCGGACGGTGACGGTCATCTTGCCTTGGCTGCCCGGGTTCCCTGTCGCCGTCTACTGCGTCCGCAGTAGACGGCGGTACTTTGGGGCAGGTTCGACGGCAGGAATCGCATTCCCTCGGTACTGTGGGTTCGTGTTCGGCTGGTTCTCACGGTTTCGGGATGTCTGCCAGGGCGGCCTGCGGCGGCGTCCGAGTCTGGCTGACGTTCTTGTCGCGCTCGTGACCTTCGGCCTGGGAGTCCTGATCGCCACCCAGACCGCGACCGGTCACTCCTGGTCGAGCGGGCTCTATCTGGTCACAGGTGCGATCAGTTGTGCTGCGCTGGTGGCCCGCCGGTGCAGGCCGCTGGTGGTCCTCGGATTCGTCCTTGGGTGGTCTTCCCTCGTGGCCGTCGTCGTTGGCAGACAGGGTGACGGGCCGTCGCTGATCGCGATCTGGGTCGCGCTGTACAGCGTCGCGGCGTACCGGCCGCGGAAGACCGCGTGGATCGCCGCGTCGGGCACCATCGCTTTACTACTGCCGCCTGCGCTGACGCGCGATGACGCGGTCATCCAGGCCGTCGCGGGGGCGTTCCTGTGGGTCGTCACCGTGACCTCCGCGGGCTGCTCGGTGCGTGATCGCAGGGCCTATCAGGCGGCGGTGGAGGACCGGGCGCTGCGCGCCGAGCAGAGCCGCGAGCAGGAAGCCTGGCGCCGGGTGGTCGAGGAACGGACGCGGATCGCCCGGGAGTTGCACGACGTTGTCGCCCACCACATCACTCTCGTCAAGTCGCAGGCGGCCGTCGCCTCGCATCTGCTGTACGAGCAGCCGGCCAAGGCGGACGAGGCGCTGGCACACATCCGCCTGTCCAGCCGCACCGTCCTGAACGAGCTGGGGTCGTTGGTGAGCGTGCTGCGCGACACCCCCGAGTCGACATCCACCGAGCCGCCTCCAGGGCTGGCCCGGCTTCCAGAGCTGATCTCCGCCTTTCAAGCGATCGGCATGACGGTGTCCGGCACCGTGACCGCGGCGGGATCCGGGTTGCCCCCACTGGTGGATCTCGCCACCTATCGGATCGTGCAGGAGTCGCTGACGAACATCCGCAGGCACGCTCCCGATGCCCGGACGTCGGTCCAGGTTGACCGTTTCCGCACCGAAGTGCGCCTGCGCATCCACAACACGAGGCCCGGCGGCGTCGCACCTACCGTCGGCTACTCACGCCTCATGACCCCCGGCTGGGACGGGACGGCGGAAACGGGACGCACTCCAGGTGGCCACGGTATCGCGGGGATGCGAGAAAGAGCGCGGGCCGTCGGTGGCTGGCTGGACGCCAGTCCCGACGCGGAGGGGGGCTTCGCTGTCACCGCGATGTTGCCGGTCCCGAAGGAGGCGTCCGCCTCCTCACCACCATCCGCCGCACCATCGCCACCGAGCTCGACGCGGTCACCGATGGTGCCACCCCCCACCGCGCCGTCGATGTCGGCCCCCGCACCCGTCGCTCCCAGCCACGCACCGTCGTAGCGGCCGGAACAGCTCCCGCCACCACCTGACCTGGGTACCACCGCCGACCGGAGCTGTACCAGCGTCGCGCTCGACCGCTAGGGGTCTGGCTACCGCTCAGGTGCGGAGGCTGCCATCGCCTGGTAGGCCGCAAGCTTCTCGCCGCGCTCGTAGGTGCGGTGGCTCAGAGCCCGGATGGAGACGTCGTGCCCGGCGGCCTGGGCCCGCAGCGCCCCCACCGTGGCGTGCTCCCGCGGAACATGGGCGAAGGGGTCAAAGGAGTACCAGCGCAGGGCGTTCTCGTAGGTCATTTTGTTGATCTCGGGTTCCGGCACGGCGAGTCGGTTCATCACTTCGCCGAGCTCCTCTGGAGCGCCCGGCCACATCGAGTCGCTGTGCGGGTAGTCGCACTCCCAGGCGATGTTGTCGATGCCGATCCGGTGGCGAAGTTCGACCCCGAGCGGGTCGCTGATGAAGCAGGTCAGGAAGTGCTCGCGGAACACCTCGGACGGGAGCCGGCCGCCGAAGTCCTGCATCGTCCAGGTGGCGTGCATGTCGAAGGTGCGGTCGACCCGCTCCAGGAAGTAGGGGATCCACCCTGTACCGCCCTCGGACAGCGCGATCCTGATGTCGGGGAAGTTCTTGAGTACCGGTGACCACAGCAGGTCGGCGGCGGCCGAGACGATGTTCATCGGTTGGAGTGTGATCAGCACGTCGGGCGGCGAGTCGGGAGCGGGGATGGTCAGCTGGCCTGACGAGCCGATGTGGATCGACAGCACGGTGTTCGTGTCGCACACCGCCTGCCACAACGGGTTCCAGTAGGCGTCGTGAAAGCTGGGGTATCCCAGCGCCGCGGGGTTCTCGGTGAAGGTCAGCGAGTGGCATCCCTTCGCGGCGACCCGGCGTACCTCGGCCGCGCAGAGCTCGGCGTCCCAGATGACGGGCAGTGCCATCGGGATGAACCGGCCTGGGTGCGCGCCGCACCATTCGTCGAGGTGCCAGTCGTTGTACGCCCGCACCAGCGCGAGGGAGAAGTCTGGGTCCTCGGTGGCGAACAGCCGGGCCGCGAACCCCGGGAACGACGGGAAGTTCATCGACGCGAGGATGCCGCCCGCGTTCATGTCCTTGATCCGCTCGTCCACCTGGTAGCACCCCGGACGGATCTCGTCTAAGCCCTGTGGTTCGAGTCCGTACTCCTCCTTGGGTCGGCCGGCCACCGCGTTGAGGGCGACGTTGGGGATCACCGTGTCCCGGAACTTCCACGCGTCGGCGCCACCAGGCAGGCGCACCACGTGCGGCGCGTCCTGCTTGTACCGCTCGGGGAGATGGTCCGCGAACATGTCGGGCGGTTCGATGATGTGATCGTCGATGCTGACAAGGATCATGTCGTCGTAGCGCATGGTGATCCTTTCGATGGTCCGGGAAGGGGCCCGGACAGCGGGTCGCGAGGCCGAGCCCTTTCGTGTCGTGCGCGGGGTCATTTGCCGACAGGAGCGCGGGTGGCGCCCGTCGTGGTGCGGGAGGTCGTGGGTCAGGCCGTACCGGGTCAGCCGACGATTGCCGGCATGGAGTCCCAGCCGCGCACCGTGGTGGTGGGTTTCCGGCGGGCATTGGCCATGTCGAGGTCCCATTCGGGGAATCGGTTGAGGACCTCGTCGAGGGCGATGCGTCCCTCCATGCGGGCGAGGGCGGCGCCGAGGCAGAAGTGCGCGCCGATGCCGAAGGTCACGTGTTGGCTGATGGAGCGGTGGATGTCGAAGCGGCCGGGGTCGGTGAACTGACGCTCGTCGCGGTTGGCCGAGGACAGCATGAGCAGCAGCGCGCTTCCGGCTGGCACCGTCTGTCCGTGGTATTCGACGTCCTCGGTGACGTAGCGCGCGACGTGCGGGCCGGGCGGTTCGTAGCGCAGCAGCTCCTCGATTGCGTTCGGGATGAGCGAGCGGTCGGAGACGATCTGCTGGCGTTGGTCGGGATGTTCGGCGAGGACCTTGCCGAGCCAGCCGAACAGGTTGCCCGTGGTCTCGACCCCGGCGCCTGCGATCACAGCGAGGAAGATCAGGATTTCTTCCTTGGTCAGCCGCCGGGTGGTCCCTGAGACGTCCTCGAACTCGACGTTGAGCAGCTCGGTGATGAGGTCGTCGGAGGGGTTCTTCTCCCGCCAGGCGACGTAGTCGGCGTAGAAGTCGCCGTCGAAATACTTGTCCTTGGTGACCGTCAGTGGCTTGCCCCGCTCGTTGCGTAGCCCGCGCTGCGCGTGGTCGCGGACCGTCGGCTGCTCCGCGTCGGGGATGCCGACGAGCATGCCGATGGCGCGCATCGGAAGCTCGTCACCGAGGTCGGCCACGAAGTCGAACCGGTCCGCTCCCTCGAGGGGCTCCAGGCAGGCGATACAGAAGGCCCGGATCTTGTCCTCAAGCACCTTCATCTTCTTCGGAGTGAAGGCGCGCGACACCAGGACGCGGTGCACCGTGTGCAGCGGCGGGTCCTCGTTGATGAACACCCCGGGCGGCATGACGGGATCGGCCTTGATGACCTCGAGGATGTCCCCCTTCGCCGAGCTGAGGCGCTTCTGGTCCTTCAGGGCGGCCCCGACGTCAGCGAAGCGACTCAGGCCCCAGAAGTCGAGGCGCTCGTTGTAGTAGAGCGGTTCCTCGTCTCGCAGTCGCCGGTAGGTGGGGTACGGGTCGACATCGATCTCGACGTCGTACGGATCGTAGTAGAGATCGTCCTGGGTCACGGCCCCTCCTCGCGTGGTCTTTACAGATGTATAGCACTGTGTCATACATCCGTATAGAGGTTGAGGGAGGCTCGGGCGCTGTCCGGCGGTCAGCGGTCGTGCTGCATGAACGGAGGAACGGTTGAGTCGGGTGGCGGTCGCGACCGGGGGCGCGTCTGCGCGGGGCCTGTCGATCTGCAAGCACCTGGCCAGCTAGGTGCGACACATGTTGCGATGCTTGACCTGGATGCCAACGTGGCGGAGAAGGCAGCCTCCGACCTGCGCGTACGAGGTGTGCGCACGGCCGCGGGGCAGGTGGGACGTCGTAGATCGGGCCGCGGCGGCACGGCGTTTGACCACGTGCAGGCCGCGATGCCTGGACCAGGAAGTGATCGGCATGATCGACACTCCCTGGACACCTCGGAGAAGTTGGGAAATCGGCTACGCCGGTCCCTTCTTCACCTTCGATGCCACCAGCCTCCGGTCGGGCCAAACCCACTACCTCCACGGCGGCCCGCCCCGGCCACTGTCTGAAACCCGGTACTCCGAGCGGAGGCCAGTCAGCCGAACCAGGAACCATGCAGTGCCTACGAACAGGAGCAGCGAATGGGCAAGCTAGACGGCAAGGTCGCCCTAATCACGGGTGCGGCGCGAGGACAGGGCCGAAGCCACGCGGTCCGGCTCGCCGCCGAGGGCGCCGACATCATCGCCATCGACATCTGCGGGCCGATCGCCAGCGTGCGCTACCCCCTCGCCACGCCCGACGACCTGGCCGTGACAGCCAAGGAGGTCGAGGCGCTCGGCCGCCGCATCGTGGCCGTCCAGGCCGACGTCCGTGACCGCGCTCAGCTGCGGGCCGCCCTGGACCAGGGCCTCGCCGCACTCGGCCGGCTCGATGTGGTGTGCGCGAATGCGGGAATCTGCCCCACCGAGGACGAGACGCTCTGCAGCAGCTTCATCGATGCCATGGACGTCGACCTCGTCGGCGTCCAGAACACGGTCGCGGTGACCCTGCCACAGCTGGGAAAGGGCTCATCGATCATCGTGACCGGCTCGACCGCCGGAATGATCAAGGGAACGACGGACGCGATGGGCTCCCCGGGCGGAGTCGGCTACTCACTGGCCAAGCAGCTCATCGCCCGCTACGTCGAGGTGCTGGCGCTACAGCTGGCCCCCCACCTCATCCGCCTGAACGCGGTCCACCCCACCAACGTCAACACCCGGCTGCTCCACAACGAAGACATCTACCGGGCGTTCCGCCCAGACCTGGAGAACCCGACCAGGGAAGACGCCGAGCTCGCATTCCCCGTCATGCAGGCGATGCCGATTCCCTACATCGAGCCCGAAGACGTCTCCGCGCTGATCGTGTACCTGGCCAGCGACGAGTCGCGATACATGACCGGGCTCAACATCCGCCTCGACGCGGGCGCCATGCTCAAGGCTCCACCCGCCTTCTGACTCCGGATCCCGCCCGCGGTCGCGGTGAGGCGGAGCTGGACGGCCGGACCTGCGGCATATTCCGGGCCGTGACGAGATCACGACAACAACGACAGCGCCCCGGCAGGCATCACGCTGCGGGGCTGACAACTCTGGGGGGCAGAGCACCATGCGGAATCCACTGCGCTCGATCGACCGATCGCCACGACATCCACGACGACGACGCTCGGCGAGCGCACTCTTAGCCGCACTGATGGCCGTACTCTTAGTCGCCACCGCGTGTGGATCCGACGACTCCGGAACCTCCACATCGCCAGACCCGGTGGCGAACGCCGACGCGCTCGGACCGGTAGCACAGGCCACGGGAGCTCCCGTCAAGATCGGAGTGATCTCGGACGGGCAGTCCGCCGCGATCGACAACTCCATCCAGTTCGACGTCGCCGAAGCCACCGCCAGCTACCTCAATGAGCGCCGCTCGGGCATTGGTGGCCGGCCCATCGAACTGGTGGAGTGCGAGACCCTGGCGGATCCGGCCAAGGGCGCCGACTGCGCGAACCAGATGATCGAAGAAGATGTGGTGGCCGTGACAGTCGCCGAGTCAGGCGTCGCCGAGAGCATTTGGCAGCCGTTGGCGGACGCGAACATACCGGTGATGTTCTTCGCCGCAGGAAGCCCAGCGCTCCTGGCTGACACGGAATCGACCTTCACTCTGAGCGATCCGATGTTCTCGGTGCTTCAGCTGCCGATCGACCTCGCGAAGGACAAGGGCATCAGGAAGGTCACCGCCGTCGTGATCGACGTGCCCGCGGCGCTCGACATCCAGCAGAATCTCGCGCCCAAGGTGTTCGAGGATGCGGGCCTCGACTACGAGCTCGTACGAGTGCCACCTGGCACCGCCGACATGACGCCGCAGATGCAGAGCGCCGTCGATGGGGATCCCGGGCTCGTGTTCGTCGTAGGGAACGACTCCTTCTGCATCAGCGCGTTCAACGGGCTGAAGGCGGTCGGGTACGACGGCCAGATCAGCGCCATCTCGCAGTGCATCACAGACGCGACCCGTAAGGCCGTGCCCTCGGACGTTCTCGCTGAGATGGTTGTTGCCGCACTCGCACCGGCCGGCGGTGCCGACCCGTCCGCCGTCCTCTACCAGGCCGCGATGAAGACCTACGGGAAAAACATCGACATCGGCTCGACGACCGGCAGGAGCATGTTCATGACGCTCGCCGGCCTCCAGGCGGCACTTCAGGACATCTCCGGCGAGATTACGCCGAAAACAGTGATCGCCGCCATCAAAGAAATGCCGGAGACGGAGCTGCCGGGCGCGGCAGGGGTGCGGTTCCGGTGCAACGGAAAGGCCAACCCCGAAGCTCCAGCGGTCTGCGTGCGGGGTGGGCTGTCCACCACGCTGGATGGCCAGGGCCAGCCCACAGGTTTTGAGGTACGCGGGACCACCCCGATCCCGGACTGAGAGGTGACCACCTTGACCGGCCGGCGCCCGCCGGCCGGTCAAGGTCATCGAGGATACGGCACCCATCGACCCACGGGTCCTCGACGAGCTACCGCCTGAAGCGCGCCATGCTGACGGACCGTGTCAGTCAGGCAACAACGCCGCGGATCTTCAGGTCCAGGACCGCGGTCTCGTCCAGACCCAGGTTGGCGAGAATCTCGTCAGCGTGCTCGTTGAAACGCGGCGCCCGTCCCGGGACAGCGGGCTTCTCGTCGTACTGCACGGGCGCGGCGACCAGCTGGAACGGGACGCCAGCGGCGGTCTGGCAGTCCTGGATGTAACCGTTAGCGACCGTCTGCGGGTCGGCGGCGGCCGCCAGGGTGTCTTGGACCACGGTCCACTGGCCGACGAAGGTGGCCAGCCGCTGTCGCCACTCGTCGACGGTCCGCTCCGCGAATGCTTCTTGAAGGATGCGCATCGCCTCACCACTGTTGGTCGTCAGAGCGGCGTGGTTGGCGAACCGGGGGTCGTCGGCGAGTTGCGGCCGGTCGATGACCTTGCACAGAGGCGGCCAGTAGTAGCCGGCTTGCAAGCAGCAGAACGCCAGCCACTGGCCGTCCTTGGTCAGGTAGTTGGCCACCAACGGGTTGGCCCTCGGCGCGTCTACCGGTGGCGGCGTCCACGGGATGCCCAGCAGCATCGACAGAGCGAACGCCTGGCCCATCGCCCACATACCGGTGCCCAGCAGCGACACGTCCACCACGGTGGCCTCGCCGGTCCGCTCCCGGTGGAGCAGCGCACCCATGATGCCGCCGGCGATGGTCATGGCGCCGAGCGAGTCACCGAACCCCGGCGCCGGAGGAACCGGCACGTGCCCGTACTCCGGCCGCATGATCCCCATCGCGGTTCCGGCGCGGGCCCAAAACGCGAGCGAGTCGTACGAGCCCCTGTCCGCATCCGGTCCCCGCTCGCCCTGCCCGGTGCCTCGTACGTAGACGATTCGCGGGTTGTGCCCGCGTATCTCCTCCACGCCGATTTTTAGCTTCTTCCGCACCCGCGGTAACTTGTTTGTCAGAAAGACGTCGGCCGTCGCTGCGAGCTTGTAGAGGATGTCCAGCCCATCCGGTGACGTCAGGTCCAGACCCAGGCTGCGTTTCCCTCGATTGGAATGCTCCAGCAGCGCGTGTACGTCCGTGGGCACCACCGCGACTCCGGTGGAGGCTAGCGCCCGCATCGCATCGCCGCGCTCCACGTGTTCGATCTTGAGGACATCGGCACCCCAGTCCGCTAGCAGTGCCGAGGCCGCCGGGACAAACGTGTGCTCGGCGACCTCCAGGACACGAATACCCTGCATCACCATGGTCATGCGATTCTCCAAACATGCGTCTGGGTGGCCGGGAACCGTTCTGACTGATTGCGGTAATGAATAGTCTTGCTTCTAGTCGACTGCGTAGGTCTGGTCGGCGGAGCTGCCGTCACCTGCGGGGGTGGGCGGAGCATGTGTCACCGTGGGATCCGTTGGAACGCGGCCGCCGATGATGGGTCATGAGCGGTGGGACGGTCCGCGGGGAATGTCGCGGAAGGCGCGGTCACGATCGAGGGAGGGTTCGCGTGGCATGCCGAGCACACGCTCGCTGATGACGTTGCGGGCCATCTCGGTGGTGCCGCCGCCGATACAGGCGGTCTGCCGCACGAGGAAATCGACGCCGCGGCCCGCCACCGCGCCGTCCTCCTCCGTCCAGGCCACCCCGGTGCCACCCGCGAGGTCGAATGCGATCGTCATCATCCGGGCCATCGCGACCCCGTGGAACAGCCGTCCGATGGCCGCGGCCTGGTCGGACATTCGCCCGATCGTCATGCCCCGGGCGATCCGCTGCTGCAGCGCGTGCTCGACAACCTCAAGCATGCGACCCTCACCGATGAGGTCACGCGCACAGGGGTCGGGAAGCCGCCCGGCGTCCCGGGCGACATCGATGAGGAGCGCCGCGTCCACGCCGGTCTGGCTCCAGCCGGCCGGAACCGTGACGTACGGCGAGTTGTACAGCATTCGTTCGTGGAACATCCAGCGGGTGCCCACCGTCCAGCCGCCGTCGACCGCGCCGATCCGGTCGGTGTCGGGTACCCGGACGTCGGTGAGGAACTCCTGGCAGAACTCCCGGTTGCCATTGATCATTTCGATGCGTTGAACCTGGACGCCCTCGCCGCGTAGCGGGAGGAGGAACACAGTCAGTCCGCGGTGCTTGGGCACGTCCCAGTTGGTGCGGGCCAGGCACAGCGCCCAGTCCGCCAGCCAGGCGCCGCTCGTCCAAATCTTGGATCCGTTCATGATCCAGTCGTCGCCGTCCCGCACGGCGCTGGTGAGCGCGGAGGCGACGTCCGACCCGCCGCTGGGCTCGGACAGCAGCTGCATCCAGATCTCCTCGCCCTTGAGGATGGCGGGCAGGTGCCGCTGCTTCTGCTCCTTCGTGCCGAACTCGAGCAGCACCGCCGCGCACGGCGCGAACGTCGGCGCCTGGATCTCGATCGGGAACTCGTACCCGGCGATCTCCTCGTTGAAGGCCCGCTGGTGGGCCGGCGTCAAACCTTGCCCGCCGTATTCACGTGGGAAGCAGATCCCCGCGAATCCAGCGTCGAACAGCATCCGCTGAATCTGTCGTTCCCGAGCCACCACGGCTAACGCTTCCCCGTCGCCGATCACATTGGCGGCCAGGCCGGCCATCTGGTTCGGCCCGACGGGAGGCAGGTTGGCCCGGATCCATGCTCGGGCTCGGAGCCGGAAGCTGTCGATGGTCTCGACGTCGTCGTTCGTCATGCTTACTCCTCGCACGATTCAGGGCAGTGGCCAGGCCAGTGCCTTCGTCTCCAGGTACTGCTCGAATCCCGCGATCCCGTTCTGCCGCCCGAGGCCGCTGTGCTTGTAGCCGCCGAACGGCAGGTTGGCGCCGAAGGGTTCCCCTCCATTGACGCTCATTCCGCCGGTGCGGATACGGCCAGCGAGGGCGAGCGACCGTTCCAGTGATCCGGAGAAGACTCCGCCGCTGAGCCCGTATCTGCTGTCGTTGGCGGTCCGGACGGCGTCATCGTCATCGTCGAAGGGGATCACCACGAGCACCGGCCCGAAGATCTCTTCTTGGGTGATGGTCATCGAGTTGTCGACGTCGGTGAACAACGTGGGTTCGATATACCAGCCCTTCGGCAGGTGCGCCGGACGTCCACCGCCTACAGCGAGTGTGGCGCCCTCTCCCTCTGTGCCAGAGTCGGGTGAGACACCCACTGGGTGCGGGTTGGCTACAGAGGGTCTGATCGGAGATCCTCGTGTTCGTGGAGTCAGAGTCACAGGAGCCGGCCGCCGGCGGCGGATCCTCGCCGCGGCATGATCCGGCGCCGCGTCCGTCGCGGCGGGTGTTCAGCACGGCGTACAAGCTGCGGATCGTCGCGGAGTACGAGAACGCCCCGCATGGTGAGAAAGGCGCGGTCCTGCGTCGGGAGGGTTTGTTCTCCTCGCATGTGGTGGAGTGGACCCGAGCCCGTGACGCAGGAGCCCTGGGAAGAGCAGGCACCGCGGCCCGCGTTCCGGAGAAGAAGACCGGGAAGTCGGCGGAGCAGATCGAGTTGGAGAAGCTGCGTCGCGAGAACGAGCGGTTGAAAGCGAGACTCGCGACGACCGAGACCGCGCTGGATATTATGGGAAAAGCGCGCGCTCTCTTGCAGCAGGTCTCCGAGAGAGCGGACTCCGACCAGCAGTAGACCAGGTGTTGAACGAGGCTTTCGACGAGCTCCGCGCCGCTGGTGTTCCGGTGAGTCGGGCGTGTGCCCATGTCGGCCGGTCACGGGCGACGCATTATCGGCATGCTGCTCCGCGCGAACCTGTGCATGGGCCGTGGCCGGCGCGGACGCCTCCGCCGGGGACGTTGACGGACGCCGAGCGGGCGCAGGTTTTGGCGGTCCTGGCGAGCCCGGTCTACCAGGATCTTGCGATCCCGCAGGTCTGGGCCCGGGAGCTCGACGCCGGCCGCTACTGGTGTTCCCTGTCGACGATGTACCGGATCGCTCGGGCGGCGGGGCAGACCCGGGAACGCCGCGCCCAGGCGACGCATCCGCCGCGGGTCCGTCCCGAGCTGACCGCGACCGAACCGTCGCAGATCTGGTCGTGGGACATCACCGCGTTGAAAGGACCCGAGAAAGGAGTCTGGTACAAGCTCTATGTCATCCTCGATATCTACTCGAGGTATGTGACCGGATGGCTCGTCGCCGCCGCTGAGGACGCGGTGGTCGCGAAGGATTTCCTCGCGGACGCGATCCGCCGGAACGGGTCTGCCCCCGCCGCGATCCACGCGGACCGTGGCGGGGCGATGGTCTCGAAACCGGTGTCGGAGCTCCTCGTCAATCTCGGTGTCCACCGGTCCCATTCACGGCCACGGACCTCGAACGATAATCCGTTCTCGGAGGCGCAGTTCAAGACTCTCAAGTACAGTTACGATTTCCCGGACCGGTTCGGGTCGCTGGCCGATGCCCGCGTCTACTGCGAGGGTTTCTTCACCGCCTACAATCATGACCATCGCCATTCCGGGGTCGGGTTCCACACCCCCGCCTCGGTTCATTTCGGCACCGCCGACCAGGTCCGGGCCCACCGCCAGGCCACCCTCGACCGCGCCCACGCGACCCATCCCGAGCGGTTCGCCCGCCGGCCACGACCACCCCGTCTACCCGAGGCCGTGTGGATCAACCAGCCCATTCCAAGCCAACCGAACGACGGTCAACTGTCGCAGTTGACTTGACAACTACCGTCTTGGACACCCTTGTCGATGTAGCCGAGCACGCGTTCCCGCTGTCGGCGCGAGACGAGGGGTCCCATGATCACGTCTGGCCGATCGGGCTCACCGTAGGGGACCGCGGCGAAGAGGTTCTTCAGCAGCTCGACGCCCTCGTCATAGCGCGACCGCGGCAGAAGCATACGGGACTGGATAGCGCAGCCCTGACCCGCGTGGAAGCAGGCGCTGAGTCCCATCATCGTCGCCGCCGTCAAGTCTGCGTCGTCGAGCGCGATGGTCGCTGATTTGCCGCCCAGTTCCAGGAAGACCCGCCTGAGCGTTGCCGCGCCCTTCTCCATGATCCGCTGACCGACCGCGGTCGAGCCCGTAAACGAGATCATGTCGACCTGCTGGGACAGAGTCAGCTCCTCGCCGACCAGATGATCCGAGGACGTCACGACGTTGACGACGCCCGGCGGGATGTTGGTGCGCTCCGCGACAAGACGGCCGATGCGGGTCGCGTTCCAGGGAGTATCGGGCGCAGGTTTGAGCACCACCGTGTTACCTGGGGCCAGCGCCTGGCCGAGCTTGTGCAAGCTCACCTCGAACGGGAAGTTCCACGGCACAATCGCGCCGACGACCCCGACCGCCTGCTTCTGGATCTGCCGCCGGTTGGGCTGACCGGACATACCAGTCGCCTCCGGAAGGTCGACGACCCAGGGAAACTCGTCGATCAACGTGGTCGGATAGCTCAGCGCCTCCCCAAGCGGGAGGTCCAGCTGCGGTCCAGCGGTTATCATTCGTGGGCAGCCGACCTCGAGGATCAGCTCCTCGCGCAGTTCCTCACGCTCCGTCTCCAGCGCTACCTGCAGCTGCTCCAGGCAACGCTTCCGTAACGCGTGGTTAGTCGACCAATCGGACTCATCGAATGCCCGCCGGGCGGCCGAGATCGCTCGGCGCATCTCCGCCTTCGATGCGTCGGCGACTTGGCCCAGCGCTTCCTCCGTTGCCGGGTTGATGTTGTCGAAGGCCTTGCCTGAGTCAGCCTCGATGAGCTCACCATCGACGAGCATCCTCGATTCGGAGGTGACGACTGCTCTGTTCGCCAAAATCCCCTCCATATGCTTTATGGGTGTATAGCAAACATTGAAAGGTCGATAAAATGCGCCGGGCATAACATGCATCCGGGGGGAAGGTGAGAGGCCGCGACGCACAGGCGATGCCCTATCCCCACCACCCCTCCACGGCGATCAGAGCGGCGCCAGGGGAAACGCTGGATTCAGGCGGCAGGACGCCGAAAAATTTGCATCAGACGCCCGCGAGGCGTCACACGATTACGTGTCCGATTCCCGGCTAGCCGCAGTCTCGGGCGCCGTCCGGGGCTCGACCTTGTCCAGGTAGCGCTCAACAAAGTCGATCGTCTCCGCGTGAGACGTCGACATGCCGACCGACTGCTCCATGATGACCATCCGCGGGCTGCTGGTCACCAAAAAGACGAGTACCTCAGCCGGAACTCTGCCCAGGGGAACCGTGTAATCGTTTGACGACCTCGATAGCGCCTCAAGTGTCAACTCGCGCACCTTCTCACCGACGGCGGCGATCTCGGTCCGGATTTTCTTGCGGTGGTTCGCCAGGGCCGTGAGTTCCGCTATCAGAGCGCCGGCGGTCCAGTTGTTCGAAAACTCCCAAAGTGCCCGCAAGGGGTGATCCGTCCGGAGCGCCTCGACCAGCACCCCCAAGGTCTGGTCTGTCCGACGCCGAACCAGGGCGAGAAAAAGATCGTCCAGTGTCGGAAAATAGTACTGGACCAACCCGGACGTCACTCCGGCCCGGGACGCCACCCCACGGTAAGTCACTGCCGCGTACCCCTCGCTGAGCATGAGCCTCTCGGCACTGTCCAACAACGCCGCGCGTGTCTTCGATGTTTCCGCGCCAACCCGGCGGGGTGTCGTCATCTGGGGCCTTTCAGAGCAGTGTCACAGGGTGGCGCACCCGGCGCGTGCCGCCCGGCGCCGACCTCGGCTGTCCGTGGTCGTCAAACTCCTGGTGCCTCTTTACCAGAACCGGGTCATCGGCGACAGCAGGCCAGGTCCTCCGAAGATGGCTGAACCGGCTCCGGGACGGACCTTGGGTGTCGGGCCAGCAGAGGTCGAGCGAGAAGTTGGCCGGGACTGGGTCGGACCAGTCCCAGTTCTCGCTGGACCTGCACACCCACGGCTTCGCTGACGTCACGCCGGCGATGAACTCCTGCGTGCCGCCCTTGGAGGCCAGACCGCTTCTTCGCGGGACGGCTTCCTTCTCAGACGCGTCGCACCGATCTGGCATGGGTCAGGGATACGCGAAGGCATCAGACCCCAGCCGGGCCAGGGCCGCCGTGGATGTAGAGGGTTTGGCCGGAGCAGAAGCTGGCGGCGTCGGAGGCGAAGAACAGGACGGCGTTGCCGATCTCGTCGGGTTCCCCGAGGCGGCCCGAGGCGTTGGTCAGGCCGATCGCCTCCGGGTCGAGCCCATAGCGGGCGGCGTCGTCGGTCAGGGTGGCGGCCCGGACAGCTCCGACGGCGATGGCGTTGACCCGGATCCCCTTACCGGTCCAGGCAGCGGCCATGGAGCGGGTGAGGCTGTTGACCCCGGCCTTCGCCGCGCCGTACGGCGCGGCCTGCGGCATCGCGAGCAGGCTGGCACCCGAGGAGATGTTCACGATCGCGCCCCTGCCCTGCTGAAGCATCGGAACCGAGGCTGCACGGGAGAGGAACCACACGCTGCCGAGGTTGAGCGCCAGGACCTGGTGCCACTCCTCCTCAGTCCATCGCCGGATCGACTTCGTCTCCGCACCGCCGGCACAGTTGACGAGGATATCGAGCCGCCCGAACTCTGCCACCGTGGTGTCAACGAGCTGCTGGCACTGCTGCGCGCTGGTCACGTCCGTCGGCAGCGAGAGCGCTCGCCGGCCCGCCGCCTGGACCTCCTTGACCGTGGACTCCAGCGGCTCCACCCGGCGCGCGGCGAGCACGACATCGGCCCCGTACTCGGCGAGCGCGAGCGCCGCACCCCGGCCGATGCCGGTGCCCCCGCCGGTGATGACGGCAACCTGACCATCGAGCGCGAACCGATCCCTCACGTGACTGCTCCTCCATTGACAGCGATGACCTGACCAGTGAGGTAGCCGGCCTCCTCGGTGCACAGGAACGCGCAGACCGCCGCGATGTCGTCGCCCGTACCGAGCCGGCCGGCCGGGATCATCCGTGCCAGCGTCTCGGCCGTCGGTAGGTACTTCGCCTGCTGCATGCTGCGCAGCAGCGGCGTGTCGGCGGTGAACGGCGGGATCGTGTTCACCGTGATCCCCTTGGCCGCGTACTCGAGCGCGAGTGCCTTGGTAAGCGCGATGACGCCGCCCTTCGACGCCGCGTAGTGCGCCTGGCGGGCCACACCGGTCTGACCCGCCGCGGACGAGATGGTGACGATACGGCCCCAGCCAGCATCCACCATGTCCGCGATCGCCGCCTGCACGCAGGTGAACGTCCCCGTCAGGTTGACCTCGATGGTCCGCGACCAGACGTCGATCGTCAGTTCCTCGAAAGGCACGAACCCGGAGACACCGGCGCTGGTCACGAGGATCCCGACCGGCCCGAGTTCGGCGCGCACCGCGTCGAACGCTGTGGCGACCGAGGCCCGGTCGGCCACGTCGACCCCGACCGCCACCGCCTTAGTTCCCCACGACCGCAGACCGGCAGCCACCCGCCCGGCGGCATCGACGTCCTGGTCGAGTACGCCCACGTCCCGCCCCTGCCGGGCGAGATGCTCGCAGATCGACAGGCCCAACCCCGACGCACCGCCGGTCACAACAGCGACACAACTCAACCTACGCCTCCTCATTCCTCGTCCCTGCGGTAACGCAGGCCTTGCGCCCCGCCCCGCGGCGGCGGACCAGGTCCGCAAGATCCTCGGAGCTCAACTGCAGTGGCCCTGTACGTACGTATGGCTAAGGCTATACGTTTGTAAGACGATGTCTAGGGGGGAGTGCTGAGCCAGGCAGCGTCGTCACATCTGAGGTGTCGCCCCAGAGGGCGCCCATCGGCCGCCGCTAGCACGGTGCGTGGCCGGTACGAGTTGGGTCGACGTCGACCCAAATAGCAGGGAGCGCAGGATGTCTGAAGTATCGAAAGTCGCTAGTGACGTGGCTATATCCCACATCGGCCTCTGCGTGTCCGACTTCGACCGGTCGATACGGTTCTATACCGAAGGGCTGGGGTTTCGGCTCGCCGAGAGGTTCGACATCGGCGATTCCCTCGCTCAGCTGGCCGAGGTGCCGCCGCCCATACGTTGCCGATCTCAGATGATCGTCAACGGCCAGACGAAGTTGGAACTGCTCGACTGGAAGACCCCGACGCCGGAGGGCGCAGCCCTGACGACGCGGCGGCAGATCGGCTTCACCCATCTGTCGGTCTACGTCAACGATCTCGCTGCGGCCGAGGCACGCCTGGTGGCACTCGGCGCGACACCGATCGAGTACACCCGAACGCACATCCCGATGCGCGACAGCGCGATGGACGTGCTCTTCCTGGCAGACCCCGACGGCATCCGCATCGAACTGGTGCAGGTGACGAGCCACCGCTGAACTAACGATCTATGGGGAATACCTATGCTTAAATCTCGACTCTATCGCCGAGAATGAGATCCGGCGCCGATCTTGTAATCGAGCCGGTGCTGGATGTTGATCAATTATTGGCAGCCAGACGCGATCATCGGGCTAGTTTGATCTTCTCGATCTTGGGGTCGTGTTGCCGCATCTGTCGAGCGTCGTGGTAAAGGAGGTTCGAGAGGGCGGTAGACGGGATTCGGCTGTGTGTGCCGTGCCCGGACGGGGCAGGTGGCGTGTCCGCGGTGCGAGACAGCGCCGGCGAGGATGTATGGGCGCTATCGGCAGCGGCGGGTCGACACGGTACTCGGCGGGCCGCGAGTTGTAGTTGACTCGCTGGTTCGCCGGTTTCACCCGTGGCCACGACGGTGCTCCGGGGCCAGCGTCAGGTCGACCAACGTCTTGACCGGGCCGTCGGTGCATAACACGGCGTCCATTACCTCGAACACCACGTCCGCCCGGCGGGTCAGACAGTCGTAGAACTCCTGCCGGAAGCGACACGGCCTCCCCAGAGCCTCGACGCGTCCCGGTTCGTCCTGCACATCGCCCATCACGACCTTCGGTTTGATCACGGCTTATTTGACGAGAGCGCGATCTTTCGAAGATCGTTCCGCGTCACGAGGACACGCCGACCCACCCCACAACACCAGCAGGTATCACGCGGTGTGACAGTTGGAGGTTAAAAACAAGCTTAGCTCGGTCGTAGATCGTCGTCGAGGTTAAACGCGAAAGAGTTCATCAGAAAGGCGGATGCCTCGAAGGCGCCGACTGTGAAGATGAGGTCCATGAGCTGCTGGGTGTCGAGTTCGGCGGTCAGTGCGGCCCAGGTCTCGTCACCGATTGTGCCGGCGTCGAGCATCTCGTCAACGGCGCGCAGCAGTGCTGAGTCGAATGGGCTCCAAGTCGGATCGGCCGGCCCTCGGGAAATCTTCTCGATCTCCTCGTCGGTCAGCCCGGCCTCGCGACCGACGAGGACGTGCTGCGCCCACACGTAGTCGCATTTGCGTAGCGCCGCGACCCGCAGGACCAGCAGCTCCGTCTGCCGCTGGGCAAGGGTGGTCGCCAGCAGCACGTGACCGTTGAGCGTGAAGAACGCCCGCGCGAGGTCCGGGTGGTGGGCGAATGTCCCGAAGGCATTGCGGGCCTTCGGTCGGCCCTCCTGGATGGACCGCGTATGGCGAGGCTTCGGCGGTACCAGGGCGGCAAAAGCATCCCGCATCTCCGCGGGCCATTTCTTGGCTGGGAGCGGTTCGATTCGGGCCATGTTCATCGGTCCTTCCATCGTTGATGTGCCGCGCCCGTCATCCTCACCACTTCTTGACCGGGGTCTTCTCCAGGTTCAAGGGCCGCGCATACGACGGATCGTTCTTGTCCCACGTTCCCTTGATGAAGCCTGTGAACGAACCAGAGGAGAGGAGTGACGTGTCGCCGTTCATCGTCCACTCGAGGGTGCACCGCCGCAACGCGATCCTCCACACGCCGTCCCGCCGCTCGACGCGATCGAGGTATCTTCCTCCGAAGATGTGCACGGTCTTGCCGTCGCGGGAACGCATAGCACCGATGACGTAGCTTTCGCAGTGAGCCTCGTCGCCGTCGATCTCGCAGGTGTGGGTCGTGATGTTGTGCAAGTGATCGACAAAAACCGACGAGTGAGCCTGGTTGGCGTACTCGCCGTAGTCGGGGCCGAGCTTCACGACGGGCCCGTGCTCGTCGACTCCATCGTTATGGTAGACGCTTGCCATAAGCTCGATGTCATGGCGGTCGTGACCGCGTGACTGTTTCATGACGCAGTCGAGAATCGCGAGACGGTCCGTGACGTACCGGAGCTCGCGGCGAAGTTCCTTGAGCTCGTCCTCGACGGACATGGTGGTTCTCCCTCATCGTCGCAGTCACTTGCCATCGACCAGTGAAGCCTTGGATCCCAACGCCCCGACCTCGGAGTCAGAGGAGGCCATAGCTGGCGCTGTACATTTGTATAACCACTGCCGGGGGGCAGGTCAAACTCGGTCTCGTGGGGCGTCGCCGTCTACGCGCCGGGCCCCGGCTGCAGTCTGGCCCCCAGCAGCGACCGGACGAGATCGGGCATTTGTCGACTCAGCTCTGGTCGAGGAGCTCGCGGAGCAGCTCGGTGGTGCGGCGTCGGGAGGCAGCCCGAGCTTCCCGAGTGTCGCCAACCGGGACGACGTTGGCCCAGACGTCGGTGGCGCCGGCGTCGATCAGGCCGTGGAGCTGGCCGCGTACGGAGGCCTCGTTGCCGACGATGGCGGCCTCGGTCGCGGTCGAGGCCCCGCCGATTCTGAGGATGCGCTGGTAGTTGGGCAGGCTGCCGTAACCGGCTGCGGTGGCTGCGGTGGCGGCACGCGCCTCGTCGAGGTCGTCGTGGACGGCGACGGGGAGCCCGGCGACGATGCGTGGGGCCGGGCGGCCCGCCGCGGCGGCCGCGGCGTGCACCTTCGGCGCCACGTGGGTTTCGATCGCCCGTGGCGGGGCCATCCACAGCACCACGCCGTCGGCGAGCTGGCCGGCGACCCGGAGCAGGCGGGGCGACAAGGCCGCGAGCAATACGGGCACCGGGTGGCTGATGGGAACCATCTGCTCGGCAGTGCGTGCTGTCCAGTCCTCGCCCTTGACATCGACGGCCTCACCGCGGAGCAGGCCGGTGAGGATGGTGACGTACTCCTCGGTGCTGCGGCCGGGATGGTCGTAGGACAGGCCATAGACGTCCCGGATCAAGCCTTCATGCGAGGGGCCGAGGCCCAGGGTGAAGCCGGGCCGGTTCATCGCGGAGACGACGGACGCGGCGCGGTTGGCCTGCAGCAGGGGATGGCAGGGATAGGTCTGCAGGACGGCGGTGCCCAGTTCGATCCTGGTTGTCTCGCGGCCTGCGACGGCCATGGCGACGAGCGGGTCGCCGGTGACGGCGCTCGCGTACCACAGAGACGCGAAGCCATCAGCCTCAGCTTCTTTCGCCTGCTGGACGATTTTGTCCGCCGAGCTACCCCCACCGGTCAAACCGATGCGCACTCCGACCTCCCACTATCGCTGTACAGATGTGTAACCGTGTCGTACGACTGTACAGTCGGTGTCCGTCCCGCGAAAGTGGAAGACCGTATCGCTCTCTGTAGTCAAGGGCTCGCTTCTGTTGCAGCGTCGAGATCGCTGGCGTAAGGGGTCAGTGGCCGGCGGGTCGCGACCAAAATTCCGGGCGCATGCGAGCGGCACGGCCCGAAGATCCGGCGGTGGGCGGCGTGGGCAGCTGAGCGGTTCCGCTCACGATCACCTGGCCCGCAGCGGTCGGTGCTCTCCGCTGCGGGCCGTGGCCCGACGCGTCAGACCCGCGGCGGGTCGCGCCCGGTATCCCGGCCGTACGGGTCATCCGGCGGCCGCAGTCGATGTGTCGGTTCTTGACGTATGACGGCATCGCCGTGTATTTCCGCTGGTAGGCGGCCTGTTTGTGTGATCGGGGATGGAGATCGCGGGGCCGGGGATCGTGGGGTGGCGGTTCGGGTTGTGCCCGGTCCTGTCCGCAGGACCACTGTCCCTGCTTGTGTCGGGCGTCGAAGTAGTCGCCGCCGCTGGCCTGCCGGTCGGCGGGAGCAATGGTTGAGACCTGTGGATCGGCCGGGAGGGGCGTACCTTCCCGGTGATCGAGGTTGAGGTCTCAAACAGGCCGACGTTGACGCGTCGGTCGGGAAGGTACGCCCGTGCTCACGGTAGTCCCAGACGATGGCGCGCAGGAGGACGGCGCGGTGGGTGCGTCGTCGTTGATCGATGAGATCGTTCGTGAGGGTGCGCGGCGGATGCTGGCTGCGGCGTTGGAAGCCGAGGTGGATGCGTATATCGCCGGGCTTGCTGACCAGCGCGATGAGCGGGGCCGACGGCTGGTGGTCCGCAACGGCCACGCCGAAGCGCGGCGGGTGATGACCGCGGCCGGCGCGGTCGAGGTACGGGCACCGCGGGTCAACGACCGCCGCGTCGATCCGGTCAGCGGACAGCGGGCGCGGTTTTCCTCGGCGATCCTGCCGCCGTGGTGCCGCCGGTCCCCGCGGGTCGCCGAGGTGTTGCCGTTGCTGTACCTGCACGGCCTGTCCAGCGGGGACTTCGTGCCGGCGTTGGAGCAGTTCCTGGGCAGCTCGGCCGGCCTGTCCGCGGCCACCATCACCCGGCTGACGAAGACCTGGCAGGACGACTGCCAGGCGTTCAGCGACCGGGATCTGTCGAGCGTGGACTACGTGTATGTGTGGGCCGACGGTGTGCACGTGAACATCCGTCTGGACGAGGAGAAGCTGTGCCTGCTGGTCCTGATCGGGGTCCGCGCCGACGGCCGGAAGGAACTCGTCGCGATCACGGACGGGTATCGGGAGTCGACCGGATCGTGGGCGGACCTGCTGCGTGACTGCGCCCGGCGCGGCATGTCCGCACCGGTGCTCGCTGTCGGGGACGGGGCGTTGGGGTTCTGGGGCGCACTCCGCGAGGTGTTCCCCCAGACCCGGGAGCAACGCTGCTGGTTCCACAAGATCGGGAATGTGTTGGCCGCCTTGCCGACCTCCGCGCACCCGGGTGCGAAGAAGGCGCTCGCCGAGATCTGG
>NZ_JALKFY010000622.1:0-28535 GCF_023242985.1 Frankia sp. Mgl5
AACTCGGTCCGCGAGATCGTCAAGGAACGCGACATCTACCGGCGGGAACGAACGATCGGCCTGTCCCGGACGGCCTATCTCGGCTCGAAGATCATCGTCCTCACCGGCATCACCACCCTCCAGTGCGCGATCTTCACCCTGATCGGTCTCGCCGGCCGCACGCCGCCCGATGCGTCCCTGCTGGGCTCACCGCTGATCGAGTGCCTCGTCGCCGTCATCGTCGCGGCGCTGGCATCCATGATGATCGGTCTGTTGGTCTCGACTCTCGCCGACAACGTCGACAAGATCATGCCCATCCTGGTTCTGGTCACCATGGCCCAGCTCGTGCTCTCCGGCGGCCTGGTGTCGCTGTCCGGCCGTCTGGTGATGGAGCAGGTCGCCTGGATCGCCCCCGCCCGGTGGGGCTTCGCGGCGCTGGCCTCCACCGACGACCTCAACGAGGTCTCCAAGCTCGGCAACGGGATGCTGCGCACCGACCCCGCGGACAGGCTCTGGGAGCACAGCGCGGATGCCTGGCTGCTCGACATCGTGCTGGGCGTCGGACTTGCCGGCGCGGCGCTCGCGCTGACGTCGGTCCTGCTGCGTCGCCTCGACCCCAGAATGTCCCGTCCGACCACACGTCCGGTGTCCGCCGTCTCCACATCAGTTCCTGTGGAGCCGCGCCCGGATCCTCCAGTCCGCGGCACTGCGGGCCGGTAGTAGTCACCGCCGGCCCGCAGTGCCGGCCAGGGCCCGACGCCGACCGGTCTCGTGTCACCCCGCGGTCGAAGCAGTCGTCCCCCAGGCCCTCAGACCTTCAGAGCTCCCGGGCCGCATGGCGTTTCGGCAGTATCAGGGCCAGTGCTGTCCCGGTCGCGGCGACACCGGCGGTGAGCAGAAGACCGTTGGAGTACCCGGCGTCCCGGTAGAACCGGATTCCGTGGACGACCTGGCTGTCCCGGGCGAGGATGATGAACGCCAGCTGACTGAGGACGGTCTGGGTGACCCCCTGCGCCATTGACTGGGCACCGTTGGCCAGTGCCTGTTCGGCCGGGTGCACCGCCTGGATGACCAGGATGGGAATTGTGGCCACCACGAGGCCCATGCCCACCGCGGTCACGGCACCGAGGAGCATCAGCTGCGGCACAGTGTGGTGGTACACGGAGATCAGTCCATATCCACCGGCGACGAGCAGGCCGCCGGCGGCCAGGAGGAACCAGGCATCGAATCTACGGGCCAGCGTTCCGGCCGCGACCGCACCCGTGAGGATCAGTACGCTGCTGGGTGCGCCGATCAGCGCATTCCTGGTTGCGGAGAATCCCAGGCCGTCGGAGACGCCCGGAATGGTCGGCATGAGGGCGAGCAGGAACATCACCGTGCCGACGGCGTACGCCGCGCCTCCGACCAGGGACGTCGTCAGCAGCATGGTCCAGACCGGCCGCCGCCTCAGCAGGGGCAGTGGGATCATCGGGTTCGGGACCCGGCTTTCGGTGAAGACGAAGCCCACCACGGCGGCCAGACCGCCTCCGATGAAGAAAAGAGTGCGAGCACTGGTCCAGCCCCAGCCGGCGCCTTCACCGATCCCGTAGACGACCGCGGTCAGGCCACCGCCGAGCAGGAGCCCGCCCAGCCAGTCGATGCGGGTGCGTTCCTCGCGCACGGGACTCTCGGGCACGAGGACCACGAGCGCCGCGAGGCTGAGCGCGCTGGCCGCGGCCATGAACCACAGCGCGCCACGGAAACCGGAACCGTCCACGAGCCACGCGGACAGGAACGGGCCCCCCAGCGCGACCAGCCCGACGCCGCCGCCCAGCAGGCCGCTGGCGGGACCGATGAGCCGGCGCGGGAGGACGTCACGGACCATCGAGTAGGCCAGTGCCCCGATCGGGCCATAGCACCCGGCGACGCCGCGTCCGATCAGCAGCATGGAGTAGTTCGTCGCAAGGGCGGCGATCAGGTCTCCCACCAGCCCGAGGACGGTGATGACCACCATGACCCGCTTCTTGCCGTACATCGCCGCGGCCTTGATCGCGAAGGGCGTGGCGAAGGTGCCGACCAGGCCCGTGATCAGCGTGAACCACGAGATCCTGGCGGTGCGAAAGTGTACGGCGATCTCCGCCTGAACATTGCCGGAAAGCAGGCCGACCAGCCCCAGAAGCTGCGCGGCCCACATCAGCACTATCAGGATCAGCGCATTCCGCGCGGTGAAGCTGGACCTTCCTGGTTCCGTCCGGGACGGCACCGCGGTTACTGTCATGAACGGCTCCTGTCCTTTAGAATGGCCGAACCCCGGTTACACGAGGCACGTCGACAGCGCCGCACAACATCAAAAAAAGACGACAGAAGTGCTGTTCGGGACGGGCGCGAGTTCCGGCTACAACGGAATGAGAACGCCGCTGCCGGTCGGGCTGTCATGGAGCTCCAGCCGCTGCAGCGCGGCGCCCCGCGGGATATCGAAAACCAGCGTGCCGTGGATGGAGGCACCCGGCCCGGCGGGATTCCAGATCGTCTCGCCGGGCAGGTAGAGACGCGACAGGTAGTCGGCGGTGCGCCGGGCGCCGGTGCTGTCGTACGCGTACTGGTAGGCGTTCTCCAGAGCGTGGGAGGACGTACCGGTGTTACGAACCGTCATGGTGACCAGGCAGAACTGACCGTCCGGATGGCGGGCCAGGAACCCGAGGCCGAGCTGCTCGACTCCACATTCGACACCGTCCACGGCGAACAGCAGCGGCCCGTCCCGGAAGCCGCCGGGACTCGGTGGGGTACTGGGGCCGGAGACCGGCGTGGCCGAGGATTCCACGGACCTGGCCGCGGAGGCCCCCGGCCCGGCCGTGGGCGCGACCGGTTGCGCCGACGTCCCGTCATCACGGTTCGCCGCCACCGACCCGATCACGATGAGACCCGCCAGTACCAGCACCAGGCTGGCGGTCAGCAGAGCGCGGCCACGGCTCCAGCCCCACCGCCGCGCAGGTGCGGACCCGTCCGGGGAGTGCGCGAGCTCCGCGGTGAGCCCGAGCAGTCGGACAGCCGGATCGGCGGACCGCTCCCCCGGCCGGCGCTCAACCAGGCGCAGCAGCAGGCCCCGGGCATCAGGCCGGCTGGCCGGCTCTTTCGCCAGAGCATCGCGGACGAGATCCTCCACCTGCGGGGGAAGGCCGGTCAGGTCCGGTTCGGCCGTGGTGATCCGGTGGGCGAGACCGACATCGTGGCCGTCCCCGAAGGGATGCCGTCCGGTACCCGCGTACATGACGAGGACGCCCCAGGCGAACACGTCAGCCGCCGCGCTGATCGGCTGGCCGTTGATCTGCTCGGGTGCCATCCACCCGGCCGAGCCGAACCCCCAGTCGGTCGGCCTACCGCCGGTGCTGTCCAGGGCCAGGGCGATACCGAAGTCGATGACCCGTGGACCGGACAGCGACAGGATCACGTTGCCGGGCTTGAGATCCCGATGCACGAGCCCGGCGTGGTGGATCGCGGTCAACGCCGTCGCGACCCCGACCGCCAGCCCGGTAAGGGTGGACGAGTCGAGCGGACCCCTCTCGGTGACGGCCTGATCCAGCCGGAGGCCGTCGATGTACTCCGTCACCAGGTACGGCGCGAACGCGTCCGGGTCGGCGTCGAGAACCTCGGCGGTGCAGAACGAGGCGACGCTGCGAGCCGCCTCGACCTCCCGTCGGAAACGGCGGCGGAACTCCTGGTCCCTGGCCCGATCCGGCCTGATCACCTTGACCGCGACCGGCCGCCCCCGCTGGTCGCGCGCGTAGTAGACGGCGCCCATCCCACCCACGCCCAGCCGGCTCAACAGGACGTACGGGCCGATGGCGGTCGGCTCGTGCGGCAACAGGGGTTCACCGGGGACGAACGTCTCGGCCGCGGGAACCGTGCGCCCCTCCGGGTGCGACACCATGCCAGAAGGCAGCGTCAGCCCTTGATCCATCCGGTAGGTGAGCCGGCGGGCGGGCAGTCACGTGGCGGTGCTGGCGCGAGGTCGAACTCCAGGTGCAGGGCGGTCAGCCCACGCAGGATGAAGGTGGGCATGTACTCGTAGCGGCGGTTGCCGGCCGGGCCGTGCACCCGCTCGTTGACGCGGATGTCGGTGGTGCGGTCCAACAGCCGTTCAAGACTCGCCCGTGCCTCGGCCCGCGCCAACGGCGCGCCGGGGCAGCTGTGGATCCCACGCCCGAAAGCCAGATGCTGGCGGGCGTTGGAACGGGCGACATCGAACGTCTCCGGGTTCTCGAAGCGACGTGGGTCGCGGTTGGCCGCCCCGTTGACCACCATCACCGTGGTACCGGCGGGCAACTGCACCCCACCCACGGTGACCGGCACCCGGGAGAGCCGGAAGTCGCCCTTGACCGGGCTCTCCCAGCGCAGGGTCTCCTCGATGAAGGCCGGGATGCGCTCCCGCTCGGCACGAAGCTGCCGCTGGAGGTCGGGCCGCTCCGCCAGGATCTTCAGCGCCGAGCTGAGCAGGCGCACCGTGGTTTCCTGACCGGCGGAGAAGAGGTTCGCGGCCACCCGCACCACGTCGATAACCTCGGGTGTCGATCCGTCCGGGAATGTCGCGCCGGCCAGACCGGTCAGCACGTCGGCGCGGGGGTTGCGGCGACGGTCCTCGATGTAGCCGGTGAACTTCCCGTAGAGAAACTCCAGCGGGCTGTGGGCCAGGGTCTCCGCTCCGGTGCCGCCGACGCCGCCGGTCTGTGCCGGCTGGCGCTGCAGTTTGTCGAGAAACTCGTCCTGGTCCTCCTCGGGGACGCCCAGAAGGTCCGCGATGACGAGCAGTGTGAACGGTCCGGCGAATCCGCCGACGAACTCTCCCTCACCAGGAGTGAGGAACGGGTCGAGCATGCGGTCGGCAAGGTCCCACATCAGCGCCTCGTTCTCCTTGAGGCGCTTAGGGGTGATCAGCCGCATCAGCAGCGCGCGATGATCGGTGTGGGTGGGCGGGTCCATCGTCGGGAGCTGGTCGTTCATCGGCAGCTCATGGCGATGCCGCTCGATCAGCGCGGAGACGTCGTCACCGTCGAGCGGGACCGGGAAGCCGGGGAACGGACCCGTCACCGAGATGCAGGACGAGAACGCCTCGGAGTCGTGGAAGACCTCCACCGCCTCCTCGTAGCCGGTCACCATCACCACGTCGTGGTGGCGTTCCCGCTGTACGGGGCATTTCCGCCGCAGGGCGTCGAGGTAAGGGTACGGGTCCGCGACGAGGGTCTCGTCGCGGAAGAAGTCCATCGCCTCGAATTCGCGCACAGTCTCTACAGGTCCCTTCATACGAGCCGGAGCCGGTGGTCATTCTGTGTCTGGTCGACGACCGTGCCCGCAGATCTGACTTCCCCGCACAAGCGTGTCCGAAAAAGCCCTGTCCGTCGTCCTCCCCCCGCAGGCAACACCGGCTACGTATGGCGCAGTACACGCTGCCCGCCGTACTCCAGCCGGAGTAGCTGACGTCCCCACTCGCCTTCGACGTCCTTGTCCGGCGTGATGTTTCCCGCCGCCCGCTCAGTCCTCACCCGATGTCGGCGCCGACCAGGGTGAGGCGGCGCGCGCCCGGTAACCCGCATCCGCGGCGGCAGCCGCGTCCAACGTCAGCACCATCGGCACATACACCTTCACCGACGGATCATCCGTGACCGGCTCCAGGTCACCGACCACCGTGAACCCGTGCCGCTCATACACCCGCCGGGCCGGCCCGTTCGACGGCACCACCCACAGCCGAACCCCGGCCGCGCCAGCCGCCCGGGCCCAGTCCAGCACCGCCAGCAGCAAAGCGTCCGCCGCGCCCGAGCCTCGAGCCACCGGCGCCACCCACATCGCCGCCAGCTCCCGCAGGTCCCGCGCCGCCGACGGGGTGTGCGCCGACACCGAACCGACCACCGCGCCATCCCGCTCGGCCAGGAACGTCACGTCCGCGTCTCCGGACGCGCCCACCCGGGCTCGCTCCACCCAGTCCGCTCCCGGCCGGGCCGCTTCGTCGGCATAGGTACGCCAGAACGCCCCCGGCGCGTCGGTCAGGGCCGCCAGCCGCACCGCCCGCAGAACCTCGGCGTCACCGAGCCCGATCCGGCGCACCCACGCGCCATCACACTCGCCGCCCCCACGATCCATCACCGGCAAGTCTGCCAGTCCGGACCATCAGCCGGGAATCCGGCGGACCGGCCGAACCTGGTTGGGATTTCACGTTCTACGCGGCGAGTCCGGGCGAGTTGCGGGGGATCCCGCACCGCCTCCGACCAGCGACGCCACACCAAATGGGATCCTCCGACTCTTAAGTCCGGTATGTTCTCGCCGACCGTTCCCCGCCGGAGAGGATCCAGGTGCCCGAGGTCGCATGTGCGCCGGTCCGCCGCGACGTGGTCCCGGTCCGGTGACCGCCCTCGAGCTGGCGGTCGTGCCCCGCGACGTCCGCGCCGCCTCCCTCGGCCTGCTGCTCGGCGCGCCGAGCCCCGCGTCGCTGGCCAGCGTCGACCTGCACGCGCCGCACGGCATGCTGACCCTGGCCGTCCTGGGCGCCTCGCACGCGGTGAGCGCCTCCTCGGGCACACGTCGGCTGACCGAGGAGGTTTCCTGTGACGCCGTTGCGGCCGGTGGCTGCCCGCTGCCGTCGCGGGCGGAGCAGGACGGCTACGCCCTGAGGGCGCAGGTGCGCACCGTAGATCGCCGCGAACTCGACGCGCTCGCGGCGAGTCTGCGGACCCGGGCGGCCGGGAGATCCGACTGGTTGTGCGCCGCCTTCCCCGGCGACGAGCGGGCGGTGACCGCCCTGACCGGCGCGCGGATGCCGCGCGGCTGGCAGTGGCGCACCTGGCACCTCTACCCGGGCTCCCGCACGCACGAGATCGTGACCACCCACAGCCGCTGGGAGCCGCGATGACCACCGCCCGCGCCGCCCGCGTTACCCGCGTTACCCGCGCCGCCCGCAGCGCCCGCGTCGCGTTGGCTGTCCCGCTCGCCCTCGCCGTCGCGGTGCTACCGGCCTGCGGTGGCGACAGCAACGTCCGGGGCTGGCTCACCGACAGCTACCGTCGCACCGACACCCGGGGCGACACCGAGAGCTACCTTTCAACCGAGCCGGTCGACCGGACCGCCGCGGCCATCGCAGCCGGGGTCGCGCCGGCCGCCCGGGCCAGCGACGGAGGCAGCCAGTACCTCCGCTTCGCGGACGACATCGTGATCGTCAGCGCGGCGGCCGCCGGGGCTGGCAGCACCGTGCGGGTAGAGGATCTCGACGACGGGTTCAGCCGTGGCCAGTACGCGCGCCTCGGCAGCGGGTTCACCCCCGGCTCGCCGGCCGGGAAGGACGGTGGTCCCGGCGATGGGAAGTGATCCGGGCCGGGGCCGCCGGGGCCCGGCCGCGCAGCACCGTCCCCCCGTCCCCCCGCACACCACCGGGAGAGCCTCGTGACCTTCGGCAGCCTGGACGCCGGCGACCTCGGCGAGGGCATCGCCGCCACCCTGCTCTACTTCCTGGTCGGCGTCGGTGTCCTCGCGCTGGGTTTTCTGGTCCTCGACCTGCTCACGCCCGGCAACCTGCGCCGGCAGGTCTACGTCGACCACCGGCCGAACGCCGCCGTCCTGCTCGCGGGCAACCACCTGTCGCTGACGGTCATCGTCGTCACGGCCATCCTGACCAGCTCGGACTCGCTGGCTCAGGGCCTTGTCGACTCGGCGGTCTACGGCCTCGTCGGGGTCGCGCTGCAGGCGCTCGCGCTCCGCGTGCTCGACGCCGTCGTGCCCGGGCACCTGCGCGCGATCGTCGACGAGCCGACACTCAGCCCGGCGGCGTGGGCGGTCGCCACCAGCCTGCTCGCGATCGGCGCGGTCAACGCGGCCGCGCTGTCCTGACGCCATCAGCTTCCTGACACCATCAGCCGTGGCGACGGACACCCCCAGGGCCACATCGGCGGACAGCCCGCTGCCCGCCCGTACCCGCCCGCTCCTGCTCGCCGCGGTCGCGGTCTGCGCCGCCTGCGGCCTGGTGTACGAGCTGGTCCTGCTCACCCTGTCGACCAGCCTCGCCGGCGGCGGCATCACCCAGACCTCACTGATCGTCGCCGGATTCGTCGCCGCCCTCGGCGCCGGGGCGCTGCTGGTCAAGCCCTTCCTCGGGCACGCGGCCGCCGCCTTCGTCGCCGTCGAGACCCTGCTCGGAATCCTCGGCGGGCTCAGCGCCGTCACTCTCTACGTCACCTTCAGCTTCTACGCGACGAGCGGACCGGTGCTCGTCCTCGGCACCGCGCTGCTCGGCACGCTGGTAGGCGCCGAGCTGCCGCTGCTTGTCACGCTCCTGCAGACCGGCCGGACCGACGTGGACGCCCGGGCCAGCGGCCGGCTGCTCGCCGACCTCAACGCAGCCGACTACGCCGGTGCCCTCGTCGGCGGGCTGGTCTGGCCGTTCGTCCTGCTCCCCACGGCCGGCATGATCCGCGGAGCCGCGCTGACGGGACTGGTCAACCTGACAGCCGCGACCGTGGTCGCCACGTTGCTGCTGCGGCGGTGGCTGACCAGGCGTGCCCTCGTCACCGCGCTCGGCGCGCTCCTGGCCGCCGCCACCCTGCTCGGCACGCTGCTGCTCCGCGCACGTGACATCGAGACCGACGCCCGCCAGCGGCTGTACGCGGACCCGATCGTGGTCGCCACCCGGTCCGCATACCAGGAGATCGTCGTGACCCGCCGAGGCGGCGACATGCGCCTCTACCTGGACGGCGACCTGCAGTTCTCCAGCGCCGACGAACACCGGTACACCGAGGCGCTCGTCGCCCCCGCACTCGCCCGTGATCCCGTCCGTGTCCTGGTCCTCGGCGGCGGCGACGGGTTGGCCGCGCGCGAGCTGCTGCGCCACCCCACGGTCCGGCAGGTGGTGCAGGTGGAGCTGGACCCGCGGATGATCGAACTCGCCCGGACGACCTTCGCCCGGCTCAACCGTGCCGCGCTCGACGACCCGCGGGTGCGGGTGGTGGTGGCCGACGCCTTCCGCTGGCTACGCGACCCGCCGCCGGAGCCGTTCGACGCCGTGGTCGTGGACATGCCCGATCCGGACACGCCGACGCTCGGCCGGCTCTACTCGCAGGAGTTCTACGGCCTGGTGCGGGCGGTCCTCGCGCCCGGAGGCCTGCTCACCGTGCAGGCCGGCAGCCCGTACGCGACGCCGAGTGCCTACTGGCGCACGGTGAGCACGGTCAGGGCCGCGGGCCTGGCCACCACGCCGTACCACGTCGACGTCCCGAGCTTCGGGGACTGGGGCTTCGTGCTGGCGACCACCGGGGGTACGCCTCCGCCGCTCGTGCTTTCCGAGCGGGCCACCCCGGCCCGGTTTCTCGACCAGGCCGTGCTCACCGCCGCCGGGGTCTTCCCGCTGGACCGGCCTCCGCGCACCCTCGAGCCCTCCACGCTCGACCGCCCACGGATCGTCGACGACCTGCGGACCGGCTACCAGCGTTAGGACTTCACCCCGGAGAAGGCGGTGGAGTCATGGAAGACCTCCACCGCCTCGTCGTCCTCAGCGTGGCCGGAGGCCGTCGAGCAGCAGGCGAACGGAGAACTGGATCCTCTCGTCCAGTTCGTTCTGCGTCGGCATGTGGCCACTCACGATCGTCCTCACCGGGCCGCTGACCAGCATGCTCATGAAGACGGAGGCGGCGAGCCTGGGGTTGGTGGGCGCGATCGTGCCGTCGGCGACCGCACGTTCGAGCACGCCGGCGACGAACTCGATCACCGGTCGGCCGCTCTGCTCGAAGCTGGTGGTGAAGATCTCGGGGAAGCGGTAGCTCTCGGTGTTGATGATCCGTTGCAGGCGCAGGCCGTTGGGTGTCGCTACCTGAGTGATCCGTAGTCGGGCGATCGCCTCGAGCGTCTCGGCCAAGTCGCCGTTGTCCAGGCCCTCGAGCACGGCCTGGGGCACGATCTGGCGTTCGATGGCGCGCTGGACCGCCGCGCGGAACAGCGCGGCCTTGTCGGGGTAGCGGGCGTAGACCGTTCGCTTGGTCATGTTGACCCGGCCGGCGATCATCTCGATCGTCGCCAGCTCGAAGCCGCGCTCCAGGAACAGGTCGAGCGCGGTGTCGAGCAGCTCCTCGTGGCGTGCTTCGGCCTGCTCGCGGGTGGGGCGCCCCGCCCCGCGCCGGGTGGGTGCGACTCCGTTCTGCATGTCGCCTCGCTCGACTTCCCTCTTGCACCGCCGCCGGATTCGATTAATGATACGCATCAGGTGCCGTTAGTCGGACCCGGCCACCAACACGAACAGTAAGGATGCCCTGTGAGCTCAGCCATCGAGACACTGACCCGGCTGGTCGATGCCGAGGATCGGTTCGATCACTCCCCCGCCGAGCTGCGCGAGACGCAGTTAGCCGCTCTGAACGAGCGGTTCCAGGAGCGCAGGGAGCGCATCCGGCTGCTCGCGCACCGGGCCCGCGAGGCCGGCACCACCGAGATCCGCAGCCGCGAGGACATGGTCGGGCTGCTCTTCCCGCACAGCGTCTACAAGAGCTATCCGGAGAGCTTCCTGATCGAGGAGAGGTGGGACCGGCTCGGCAAGTGGCTGGGCACCGTCTCGCCCTACCCGATCAGCCCGATCGAGACCTCCGACATCGCCGACATCGACGACTGGATCGGACGTCTGCAGGCCAGGGGCCACTACGTCTCCTGCTCCAGCGGCACGACGGGCAAGTCGGCGATGCTGCTCGCGTCGGAGCGGGACATGACCTGGTCGCGCGTCGACACGGTCAACGTGTTCTCCTGGGGCTCGGGAGTGAAGCCGGCGCGGGACCGACGGATGATCGGTGTGGGGGCGACCGCCGCCGTGCCGAAGAACATGGTCATCGCGGAGGCGCAGCAGGCGGCGTTCAGCGATCCCGCCAGGGAGCGTTTCAGCCTGCCGCTCCCGCCGATCACGGTCGGGTCGCTGACCAGGATGGTCGTGCTCCGCAAGAAGATCGCCGACGGCACCGCGCTGCCCGGCGAGCTGGCCGACTTCGAGCGGACCTCCAGGGAGCGGCAGGAAGCCCTCGACAAGGCGATGATCACCGGCGCCGAGGCGCTCATCCGATACCGCGACGAGAAGCTCTACATTGCCGGCATGTGGAACTCGCTGTACCAGGCGGCGAAGATCGTGCGCGACCTGGGCTACTCGGCGAAGGACTTCCACCCCGACAACTGCCTCTACGTCGGCGGCGGGCTCAAGCGCGCGCAGCTGCCGCCGGACTACCAGGAGTTCGTCCACGAGACGTTCAACATCCCGGCCAGCCGGGATTTCCAGAACTACTCGATGCAGGAACTCAACTCCGGCATGCCCAAGTGCCAGAAGGGCAACCGCTACCACGTGCCGCCGTGGATCGTTCCGTTCATCCTCGACGAGGCGGGCGAGACGCTGCTGCCGCACGAGAGCGGCGAGGTCGAGGGCCGGGCCGCCTTCTTCGACCTCTCGCTCGACGGACGCTGGGGCGGGATCATCACCGGCGACAAGATCTCGCTCGACCTGAGCCCCTGCGCGTGCGGCCAGAAGGGGCCCTCGGTGCGGAACAACATCACCCGTTACGCCGACCTCAAGGGCGGCGATGACAAGATCGGCTGTGCCGGCACCGTCGACGCGTATGTGCGAGGCCTTTCATGAGCGTCACCGACATTCGGCCCCAGTCCGCCGACCCCGCGGGCTCCGCCAACCCAGTCGTCGCCGCGCCGTTCTTCCTGCGCGGCGAGCTCTCCGAGGGCCGGGACGTCACGCACCGTTCGCGCGACCTGGGCGTCACCTTCGCCACGCCGCGGATCGCCATGGACAAGGCGGTCCACCCGCGCACCGAGGTGCCGCCGCTGCTGAACGTCCCGCTCAAGGAGATCATCGATTTCCTCGTCGAGACGGGCGAGCGGATCCGCGATCCCCGGAACACCTTCGTGCAGGACTGCATCGATCGCATGGCCGGCACCCACGTGCTGCCCCGCGCGGTGCTGGAGGGGCAGGTCAAGGGCGCCGCCGCCTATCTTGACAAGCGCCTGCTCGAGACGGTGGTGGAGCAGAACTTCCCCGACCCCAGGGCCCTGGACGAATGGGTCCCCAAGCAGGACTTCACCGGCCGCAAGAGCTACATCCGTGCCTTCGCGCCCCGGCTGATCCACGTGCTGCCGGGCAACTCGCCGGGCGTCGCGGTGAAGTCCATCGCCCAGGGCGCGCTGGTGAAGGCCGTCAACCTGTTCAAGATGTCCTCCAGCGACCCCTTCACCACGGTGGCGGTCCTGCGCACGATGGCGGACATCGACCCCGGTCACCCCATCGTGCGGTCGATGTCGGCGGTCTACTGGCGCGGCGGCGACGACACGGTGGAGCAGGTCCTCTACCGCCCGCAGTACTTCGACAAGATCGTGGCCTGGGGTGGCGGCGACGCGATCAACAACGTGATCAAGTATCTCGGGCCGGGCTTTCAGCTCGTCTCGTTCGACCCCAAGACCTCGATCTCGATGGTCGGCCGGGAGGCCTTCGCCTCCGCGCAGGCGCTCGACACCGCCGCCGAGCTCGCCGCCGGCGACGTCATGATCCTCAACCAGGAGGCCTGCGTCGCCAGCCGGTTCGTCTTCGTCGAGGCGGACCAGGCCGACGCGGACCGCTTCAGCGAGCGGCTGCACGCGCGCATCGTCGAGAAGGCCGCCGCCTCGGGTGACGCCCGCCCTCTCGACGCCGAGCTGCGCGAGCAGATCGACGTGCTGACGATGCTCGACGACGAGTTCGGCGTCTGGGGGAAGACCGACGGCCACGGGCTGGTGATCCGTTCGGACGAACCCGTCGACTTCCACCCGATCAACAAGACCGCGAACGTGGTCCGGGTCGACTCACTCGACGAGGCGATGAGGTACGTCAACGTGGCGACCCAGACCGTCGGCTTCTATCCCTTCGACCGGATGGCCGACTACCGCGACCGGCTCGCCAGCGGCGGCGCGCAGCGCATCGTCCGGCTGGGCGAGGCGGGGCCGAGCACCATCGGCAATCCGCACGACGCGATGTACCCGCTGCACCGCTTCGTCCACTGGATGGCCCACGAGGACGGCGTCGGATCACAGTAGGAACACGTTCCCGCTCCCGGTGACCGGCGGTCCCGGCCGGCAGGACAGCAGAAGCCCCCGGCCCACAATCCGCTGCGGCTGTCCTGGACCAAGGCATGATCAGCCTGTGCCGGTGAGGTCGATGGAGCGTAGTGCCAGTTCCGGTGCTGTCTTCTCGGCCCGTTCGGGAGGCTCGCCGCAGACGAGGACGGGAACGTCGCGGATGACGTCGATCCTCGCGGTCGCTGCCGCGGGTCCGGTCGGTCCGCCCCAGGCCAGCTCCACGGTGGCCGACCGTCCCCCGGCGGCGATCTCGGTGCGTGCGGAGGTGAGCTGGTAGTCCAGCCAGGCCCAGCCGAACCGCTCGAACAGCTCCCGTTCGGCCACCTGGCCCCAGGTGTCCAGCGCGGTGTCACCGCGGTAGTGGCCCCGCAGCGGCGGCGGCCCGGACCGGCGCACGACCGCGTCGAGGGTCTCGGCGTCGAGGAACCCCCAGGCCCGCCCGTCCGGCAGTGTGAACCCGGTCGGCGCGAAGCGGTGTCCGCCGGTGTGGCTGCACCGGCGGACACGCACACCCGGCCAGGCCGTGGCCACGTCCAGCGCCAGGCGAGTCCCCAGCCGCGCGCAGCAGCGGTCCCGCGCGCCGTGCCCACACAGCAGCACCTCGGCGGGTGCGATCCGGCTCGCCGGGTCCGCCTGCGGCGCCTCGAGCAGCCGGGCGACCTCGTCGGCGATGCCTTCGGCGGGCACGAGGTGGTCCGTACCCACGAAACGGCCCGAGTCCACCCGGCGCCAGATCGTCACCCGCACGCCGCGCCCGACGCTCGGTCCCGGCTGATCGCTGGCGACCGCGGAGCCCAGCGGGACGCCGGCCTTCCCGATCGGGTCGTTGAGGTCGTCCGCAGGGGGTCTGACCGCCAGCACCCTGGTTCGGCGAAGGTTACGCCGCTGGAGGTCGGCGAAGGCCGGTATCTCGCCGACGTCCCTGGGCCAGGGCGGTGACACCTCGATGAGCACGAGCGTGTCGCAGGTCAGCGCGGACCCGACCGGGTCGACGCCCTGCGCGTGCGTCCAGGGCGCGCACCGGTAGGACAGTGCCGGGGACGTGGTGTGGAGGCTCACGAAGGCCACCTTCCGCTGTGACTGCGGACTGTTTCGGGCAACTGGTGGACGAGTGTCAGGCAGAGATCACGCCCGCCAGCTCGAGGATCTTCGCCGGGGGAAGGTACTGGTCGACCACCCGAGCTCCGAAGGGCAGCAGAGCGTCCGCCACGGCGTTGGTCAGCGTCGCCGGGGCTGCCAGCGCCCCACCTTCGCCGACACCGTGGAAGTCGAAGTCGCCGAGGCCTGCGGAATCGATGTGTTCGATCTCGATGTGCGGGATCTCGGCGGCGGTCGGGAGCAGGTAGTCCATGAACGTGGCGGCGAGGAAGTTGCCGTCCGCGTCGTAGGCGGCGTTCTCGTACAGCACCTCGCCGATGCCCTGCGCGATACCGCCACAGATCTGGCCCTCGACGATCGCCGGATTGACCACCCGTCCGCAGTCCTCGACGACGACGTAACGAAGTATCCGGACCTGCCCCGTGGCGAGGTCCACCTCGACGGTGCAGACATGCGCGCCGCCCGACCAGCCGCTGCTGGTGACAGCGGACCCGTCGAAGCGCTCCTGCGCCGTCAGGGACACGTCGGTGCCCGGCGGGAGGAACATGGGCGCCATCATCGCCAGCTTCGCCACGTCGGCCAGCGGGATCGCCTTGTCCGGCGCCCCCTTCGGGGTCACCATCCCGTCGACGATGTCGAGGTCGCCAGGATCGATCTGCAGCCGGTGGGCCGCGATGTCCAGCACCTTTTCCTTCAGCCGCCTGGTCGTCACGATCACGGCACCCGTCGCCCACGTGCCGGCCCGGCTGCCGCCGGTACCGATGAGGTTGAACGGGGTCTGACGCGTGTCGCCGTGGACCACCCGCACGTGGTCCAGCGGGATACCCATCTGGTCGGCCGCGACCTGGGCGAGCGTCGTCTCGTGGCCCTGGCCGTGCGGGGCCTGACCGGTGGTCACGAGGAGATGACCGTCGGCCTGGAGCGCCGCCTTCGCCTGTTCGCCGCCGAAGGGCGCACCTTTGCCGCGCAGCTCCGGCGGCCCGGGCGCTGCTTCCATGAAGATGGCGAACCCGATGCCGAGGTAGCGGCCCGCGGCACGGGCGGCTACCTGCTCCTTGCGGAACCCGTCGTAATCGACGAGGTCCAGGGCCTGCTCGAGGGAGCGGCGCGAGGTGATGCCCTCGAGGCCGCGGCCTGTGATGATCTGGTCGCCGGGCTCGCCGGCCACCAGGTTCCGGCGCCGGATGTCGGCGGGGTCGAGCCCCAGCTCGTGGGCCGCGATGTCAAGCAGCCGTTCCCGCGTCCACACCTCCATCTCCCACGGGCCCCGGTAGGCGACGTACGTAGCCTTGTTGCTGGCGACGACGGCGCTTTCGTATTCGTAGGCTTTGATGTGGTAAGGGCCGGGCAGCGACGTACAGATCATCTCAGGGTAGATCGTGCAGCTGAACGGCACCGCCGGGTAGGCGCCGCCATCCAGGACGAGCTTCACCTTCAACCCGAGCAGCGTGCCGTCGGCCTTCAGCGCGAGTTCCGCGTCGATCTTCTCTTCTCGGGCGTGGCCGGACGCGAGAAGGTGCTCGTTGCGGTCCTCCACCCATTTGACCGGACGGCCGAGCCGCTTACTGGCCAGCGCGATGCAGAAGTCCTCGCGCCCCACCACACCCTTGAGGCCGAAGCCACCACCCACGTCACCCGCAAGCACCCGCAGCCGTTCCAAGGGATGGTCGAGAGCCTGGGCCAGTGCCTGACGCAGGCCGTGCGGGGTCTGGGTCGATGCGATGAAGGTCAGCTCCCCCGAGGCCGGGTCGTAGTCGGCGATCCCGCCCCTCGTTTCCAGGGGGACGTTGGCGACACGGTGTTGGCGCAAGGTCGCCCGCACCACCTGGTCGGCCTCGGCGAAGGCGGCATCGATGTCACCCAGGGTGACAGGCGGGCTCGTCGCCACGATGTTGTCGCCGAGTTCGTCGAAGATGGCCGGTGATGCGGGGTCGAGGGCGGTCTCGTAACCGGTCACCGCCGGAAGCGGCTCGTAGTCGATGTCGACCAGCTCGCACGCGTCCTCGGCTATGTACCGGCTGTCGGCCACGACCATCACGAGCGGATCACCGACGAACCTCGCCTTGTCCGTGGGCAAAGCACGGAACGTCGGCCATTTCGGTCCATTGCGCAATCCCGTGAGGGGATTGCAGCCGGCTGCCAGGTCGGCGCCGGTGAACACCGCCACGACGCCGGGCACCGCTCGCGCCGCCGAGGTGTCGATGCTGTTGATCCGAGCGTGGGCCATGGGGCTGCGCACGAAAGCGACATGGAGCATGCGCGGCAACGTCACGTCGTCGACGAACTTTCCACGGCCCGTCAACAACCGCGGGTCCTCGACTCTCGCCACCCGCTCGCCGACGAATCTCATCGGTACGACACCGGCTCAGGTACCGCCGCGCCACCGAACGCCGGCGCCGACCTTCCGCGTCGCTCCGCGAGTCCGCAGCCGGGGCCGGGGACCGGAACGGGTGAGCTCCGATCTTCACGTGCGCCTATGCATAAGAACCGTGACAAGGCTCGTGACCTCCTCCGCGCGATTAGCTATGGGGACTTGCTGGCGGCTTCGAACCGCACGTCGACGACACGCCGCCAGCCTTGGGAGGCATAGGTCGCGTCGATGATGGCCGCCACCGCCGTCGCCGCCCGAGCGGGATCGCGGTCAGCCATCGCATCGACCATTTCGCGAACGAGCTTCGCCCGGAGGTTCCGCGTCTCCTCCGGAATCTGCTCGATGAGCTCGATTGAGGTGGCCCATTCAATCTTGAAGCGCACGACACGCATCAGTGCGATCAGCGTGCTGTTCCCGGACGCCACTGCCAGATGCTCGTAGAGCTGCCCCTTCACGGTGCGGGTGTCCTCGGGCCGCCGCTCCCGGAACGCCCGGTCACCCTCGTCGAGGAGCCGGCGGAACGTCTCGAGGTGCTCGGGGGTGCACCGCATCGCCGCCTGCGCCGCGGCCAGCGGCTCCAGGACCGCCCGCACATCGAGCAGGTCATGGGCGGCCTCGGCGTCCAGGGTGGCGACGAAGGTGCCGCCATAGCGTTCGGACCGGACGAATCCCTCGGACGCCAGCGCCCGCAGCGCCTCCCGCATCGGGATCCGCGACACGCCGAACTCGGCGGCGAGCCACTCCTCCTTAAGACGCTGGCCGGGCGCGAACTGGCCGCGGATGATCCGTCCACGGATGGTATCGACGAGTGCCTGCACGTTGCCGCGAGCGGGCGAACCCTGGGTCGGCGTCGGCTGTGTCACCGCCCTTATTCTGCCCTACCGGAATGTTGATCAAGGAGTTCGAACCGCAGCCCGTTGCGCAGATGGTAGGTGAACCTTTTCGGGGTCTTCCCGTCCGCGCCGACACCATGGATCTCGATCGGGCACGGCCCGGCCAGCCGGCCGCTGTCCGCCGCCAGGTCGCCCGTGTAGTAGGCGAGGTGGTGCAGGAGCATGCCGCTCTCGACAAGCGCCCACGGTGAGTCCGGAATCGTCTGGATCAATTCCAGGCGCGGGTACTGCGCCGTGACGGCAATCCTGAGCTGGACGTCGCGGGTGCCGTGCTCGGCGTCGCGCATCGCCAGCGTGGGCTCGAAGATCCCCATCCACTCCAGGCCGAGCTGGGCGGACAGCGCCGCCATCGCCGGCTCGAGCTCCGGCACCACGAGGCCGACGTGGTCGAGGTTCGGGTCGATCATGCGAGGTTGAACACCCGCACAGCGTTCCCCGCGAGGATGGCGTGCTTGCGGTCGTCGTCGAGGCCTGGGGTCAGCTCGGCGATGTACTGCTGGGTCTTCGGGAACAGCGTCCCGCTGTGCGGGTAGTCGATGGAGAACATGGCGGCCGACGCCACGAGCGGGTCGCGCCTGGCGTCTTCGAAGCCGACGAAGTCGTCGAGCACACTGACGAAAAGGTTCTTGCCGATGAACTCGTGGGGCGGGGTGTGCAGCGGCGGGTTGGCCCAGTGCTTCTGGCGCTCGAACTCCTGGTCCATCATCAGGGCCCAGAACCGCAGCCACCCGAAGTTGACCTCGGCGTCGACGAACTTCAGGCCGGGGTGCCGTTCGAACACACCGGTGAAGGTCAGTTGGGAGAACGGCGCGACGCCGGTGAAGAACCGCTGGACGATACCGGCGAGGTTGACACCCGCGGCGGCCTCCGGCCTCGGGGTGGCCTGCCCCGCCGGTTCCTTCCCCCCCATGGTGCGGTGGATGCACAGCGTCACCGGTGCCTGCTCGGCCGCCGTCCAGAGCGGCTCGTAGTAGCTGTCGTAGTACGGGCGCTCGCTCCAGTAGGGGAGGAAGGCGCCCTTGGCGCCCTTGGCAGCCACCCGCTCGAGTTCGGCGAGCAGGACGTCCATGCCGTCGTCGACCGGCAGGAGCGGCAGACCGATGAGCCGCCGCGGGTTGACGGCGCAGAACTCGTCGAGCAGCCAGTCGTTGTAGGCCCGCAGGATGGCGAGGGCGAAGGGTCGATCGTCGAGCGTGTACGACGTGAGAGAGGCCATCGGGTAGATGGTGGCGGCATCCACACCGTCGGCGTCCATGTCCTTCAGGTGGGCGGCGCCGTCGTAGTTGCCCGGGAGGATCTCATCGACGGTCAGGCCGCTGGCCTTGTAGTCCTCGAACGGGCGGCCGGCTACGGCGTTCAGCCCGAACGTCTTGCCCGGCGGCTTGCCGTCGAAGCTCCAGCCGTCACCACCGTCCGCGCCGCGCAGGATGCGCGGCGCCCGGTCCCGGTACTCCTTGGGCAGGTAGGTGGTGAACGTGTGCGGCGCCTCGATGATGTGGTTGTCCGCCGAGATGACCTTGTAATCCATGTGCGTTCCCTTCTCAGATGACGGCACCCTGCTCCTTGAGAGCGGTGATGTCGTCCCACGAGTAGCCACACGCCAGGAGGACCTCCTCCGTGTGCTGACCGTGCTCGGGCGCCCGCCGCATCGCGGTGAGCGGCTGCCCGTCGAACTGCGCCGGCGATGCCACGACCGACAGCGGCGGCCCGGGATCCTCCCCCGGGACGAGGTAGCCGTTGGCCAGCACCTGCGGATCGTGCACGACCTCGGCGGGTGTCTGAAGCACGTCCCACACCCCGGTGAACGTGGCCAGCGCTTCGCGCCACTCGTTCACGGTGCGGGACGCGAACACCTCGTCAAGCAGGCCGATAAGTTCGGCGTTGTGCGTCATCCGGGCGTTGAAGTCCACGAAGCGCGGGTCGTCGGCCAACTCCGGCCGGCCGATATGGTCACAGAAGCCGCGCCAGTGCGGGTCTGGCTGGATGACGACCATCGACAGCCAGCGGCCGTCCTTCGTCTGATAACTGTTCGACAGCGGATTGCGGACCGTCCGACGGTCGGCCCGTTGCATCAGCGGGCCCTCCGGCCCGGCGTTGGCCTCCGTCATCAGGACGGTGGCGTTCATCCACATGCCGCCGGCGAGCAGCGAGATGTCGACCTCCGACGGGACGCCCGTGCTCGCCCGCTTGAACAGGGCGGCGGCGACGGCGCCGGCACCGCCGAGCCCCCCGACGCAGTCGCCGATGCCGCCCGGCGGATGGGTCGGTTGGCGGGCGTCCGGCGGGGTGAGGAACTGGGCGATGCCGACGCGGGCCCACGCGACCGCGGCGTCGAAGCCGGGGGTCTCGGCATCCGGGCCACGAGGCCCGTAGCCGCTGGCCCGCACGTAGATGATCGAGGGATTGGCCGCCCGGATGTCGGCGATCTCGACGCCGAGCCGCCCCCGCGGATCGGGCAGCAGGTTGGTGATGAACACGTCGGCGTCCGCGACCAGGCGTAACAGCACCTCGTGGCCAGCGGGCGTCGACAGATCGACGGCCGCGCTGCGCTTGCCCCGGTTGGCCAGCTCGATCGTCGGGTTCACCGGGCCGGTGTGGAAGAACCCCCGATAAGGATCACCGCCGTTCCGCGTCGGCTCGATCTTGATGACGTCGGCGCCCCAGTCAGCGAGGATCGCCCCACACGACGGCGCGAACAGCCACGCCGCCACCTCGACCACCTTCACGCCCGCCAGCAGGTCGTACCTGAGCTGATCCGGCACGGGCTCGTCCTCCCGTCTTCGGTGTCGCCCCATCCGGTCTTCGGCATGAGACTTGTATACAACATTGCCCCAGCAGTTGTATACACCTGGGACGACGTCCGGTCGCTTCCTCACGCCTGGCCCCGTTCCGTCCCGACTTCCCGAGGACGCTCCGGACGTACAACCGGTGACGCCGGTGGTGGGAGCGACCATCAGCGGTGTCGATCTCCGCGAGCCGCTCGGCCCGGACACGGTGCGGGCCATACGGCAGGCGCTGCACGGAAAGCCCTGTTCGTCAACGAGGCATGGACCACCCGCATCGTGGAGCTGCAGCCCGCCGAAAGCGCCCACCTGCTCGCACTCCTGTTCGAGCACGTGAAATCGCCCGACTTCACCATGCGATACCGGTGGACCCCCAACGACCTGGCGATCTGGGACAACCGCGCCGTCCAGCACTACGCCGTGCCCGACTACGACACCCCCGGGTAATGCAGCGCGTCGTCCTCGCTGGCGATCGGCCGTACGGCCCCTCGCGCCGTATTTTGGTGTAGGTAGGGAGAGCAGCGACCACTACTCCCGCAGTGGGCGTTGCGCCTGGAGTTCAATGAGCTGCCCGAACGGGAAGAAACCCAGACCGACGACATCGGTGTAGACGAAAACCTGGAGGACCTCGGTGGCGAGCGCTCGAAGCTCGATCGAAAAGGGCGGGTAGACGGTCACGCGACCGGCGAGTTCGGCAGGAAGCTCGTGCTCGAGGCGGTGGATCACCGTCTCGAGCTCCTCGAAGCCCGGGTACCGCAACCCGAAATGCATGACATGGCCAGGTTTCGTCCGCGCCAGGTCGTACTGCTCGAGTGCGGCGCGGAGCTCGTCGTCGTCCTGCATCCGGCGCCCGAGGACGTCTTCGAATCACGTTTCTCGAATTACGCGGGAAGCGACCGACGGCCCCAGATGACCCGACGTCACGCGACGGCACCGCCATTGACACCGAACAGCTGCCCCGTGATGTAGCTGGCCTCCTCAGAGCACAGGTACAGGCAGGCAGCGGCGATGTCGTCGCCGGTGCCCAGCCGGCCGACGGGGATGCGGCTGGCGCCTCCGTCGCCCGTCGGATCACCGAGCTCCGCGCGGGCCTGGCGGAGCATCGGAGTATCGATGATGTGAGGCGCGATGGTGTTCGCCGTGATCCCCAGCTGCGCGTACTCGGAGGAAACCGCTCTCGTCAGCGCGACCACGCCGCCCTTCGACGCGACGTAATGCGCATGGTTGGAGGTCATGATCTGGACAGCCGACGACGTGATCGTGACGATGCGGCCCCAGCCGGCCGCGACCATGTCGGGGATCGCCGCCTGCAGGCAGTGGAACGTGCCGGTGAGGTTCACCGCGAGGACACGTTCCCACGAGTCAAGGGGAATTTCGCTGAACGCCTCCCACCGCGAGATCGCCGCCGAGGTCACCAGAATCTCGACCGGCCCGAGCTCGCCGCGTACCTGGGCCAGCGTCTCCTCGACCGCCGCACGGTCGGAGACGTCCACGGAACACGACATGGCCTGCGCGCCACGTCCCCTCAGATTCTCGGCCATCTGCTGCGCCGCGTCCCCGTTCACGTCGAGCACCGCCACGCGGTCCCCGCGTCGAGCAAGGTGCTCGCAGATGGACGCCCCCATCCCCGATGCGCCACCTGTCACGACTGCCACTCGGCCCACGTGCATCACCGCTTCCTCGCACTTGGAAAATCCAGGCCTTGGAGGAACTCAACGCGTCAGCGCCGCGGCGGTGCGCGCCAGCTCCAGGAGATGGACACCGCCGGCGCCCCCGGTGATCTCGGGCACCTTCGCGGCAGGCTCGACGAGCAGGACGTCGCCCTTGACGAACTCCGTGTCGCCGACGGTCATCGAGCCGTCGAGGACGAGCGCGCCGCGCCAGTCGTCGACGGACCCGGACGGGAGCATCGCGCCCGCCGCCAGCTTCCGGTCGAAGACGATCCCCCGCTCGGGATCAGCCGGGTCGCCCAGATCCCACCAGGCATTGCCGTCGAGGTGACCCTTCTGCAGACCAGGCGTTGCGTCGACCGGAACGACCTGCCGGCTCCCGTTCTCCACCCGGGCCGGCGGCCGCAGGACGAAGTCGATCGTCTCGAGACCCTTGAGATACGCGAGGGTGGGATGGTCGCGGTACTCCTCGCCGTAGCCGCCGGGCGAGAGGATGTCACGGGCGAAGATCTCGAGCAGCTCGCAGCCCTTGGGACCGTTCAGCAGGAGCCCGTACTCGACGCCCGGCGCGGCGATGAGCACGTCGCCCCGCTTCATCCACCAGTCCCCCATCAGGACGCTGCCGTCCAGCACCACCACCGCGGTCCAGCAGTCGTGCCAGTGCAGCGGCCAGAGCTGGTTCGGCGCCATCCGAATGTCGGGCAGCATCATGCGCCAGGAGTCCTCGGGTCGCCCTAAGAACCACATCTGGGTCCACGTGCAGCCCCCGGGCTGATCCGAGTCCCGCACGATGCCGCCCGGGCCGTCCTTGCCGCCCGGCTCCAGCCGCGAACGCGTCACACCCGGCGCCACCTCGTCGGACGGCGCATCCTTAAAGACAGTCACTGGCATGTGGAACTCTCCCTAGTCGATGCGGTCTGAACTCTCGCTCCACCGTTGCGGGACGTGCCGGGCACCGGCGACCGGTCACCGGGGCGCCGTCAGGTGCGCCGCCTCCAGAGGAGCAGGAGGGCTACCAGCAGAACTGTTCCGGCGGCCGAAGGGCCTACGCGCTTGAGAACCCCGCCACCGGCCGTCCCGAGCAGGTCGATCGGCTCGGCTGCCCGGTGGGAGGCGCCCTTTCGGCGGGAGTCGGCCGCCCGCACCCGCGGTGGGGTCGCGGGCGAGAACGGGATGCAGTCGTTTACGGGCGCGGGTGCGGGTGTCGCCCCGTTGACCGCGGACTTACCACCGGCCGTCTCACCCAGTACGGGCGCGGCGGCACCGGTGATCTCGCTGGCCAGGTTCGCCGCGAACTGGCCGATGAGGATGGCCGTGACGTCGGCGAGAGCGGCGCGGCCGAACTGGGCGGGTTTGCCAGTGATGGCGAGGTCCGTCTCGACGAGGACGTCGGTCGCGCCCCCGGTGTCCACGAGCCGGCAGGTGACGACCGCCTTGGCGGTTCCGCCGCCGCGGGTCTCCCGGCCACTGGCCTCGATGACCGCGACCTTGGCCGCCTCGTCCAGGGAAAGGAACGTCGCTGTGCCGCCGTAGGTGAGACCGATCGGCCCGAGCTTGACCTTGACCTTGCCGCTGAAGCTGTCGCCGTCACGCGAGGTGAGGGTCGCTCCGGGCACACAGGGCGCGACCCGCTCGATGTCGAGCAGGACCCGCCACGTGTCGTCGACAGGCACGGGGACACTGAAGGTGTTCTCCAGTTTCATCCGATCTCCTTCAAACTCGCGGTGCCATGAATCGATGCGGTCCCTGCGGAAACCGCGGTCGGCGTGCCACCATCCCGGCTGACCGCCATCCGCGCACCTACTCAGCGAACTCCCGCACACCTACCCCGAGGTTTCGGCGCGTTCCTCGCGGCGCAGCCGCGCCGCGAGCCGGACGGCGTGCACAATGCCCTGGTAGCCGGTGCAGCGGCAGAGGTTTCCGCTCAGGCCGTCCCGGATCTGCTCGTCGGTCGGATCCGGCACATCCTCCAGGAAAGCCGTGACCGATATGACGAACCCGGGGGTGCAGAAACCGCACTGCAACCCATGTGTCTCCTGGAAGGCGCGCTGCACCAGGCTCAGCGATTCCGGATCGCCCGCCAGCCCCTCGACGCTGGTCACCTCGCTTCCGTCCGCCTGCACCCCGAACATCAGGCAGGACCGGACAGCCAGGCCGTCGAGCAGCACTGTGCACGACCCGCAGACCCCGTGCTCGCACCCCAGGTGGGTGCCGGTCAGCCCGAGGTCCTCCCGCAGCAGGTCTGCGAGAGTCTTGCGCGGCTCGACCCGGGCGCGACAGCGTTCGCCGTTCACGATCAGGTTCACATCCATCTCGGTCATGCGGCGCCTCCCGCCTCGGCCTGGGCCTGGCTCTGGCCTGGGTTCCGTTCCTGTCCCTGGGCCTCCGCGAGGGCCCGGCCAAGTGCTCGCGCAGTCATCTGAGCGCCGAGGTGGCGCCGGTAAGCGGCGGAGCCGTGGGTGTCCGAGGGCGGGTCGAGTGCCGCGACCGCGTCGCGCCCGATCGAGGCGAGGTCCACCTCGTGGGCGTCCGCACCGGTCAGGGTCTGCTCGGCCAGCCGGGCCCGCACCGGAACGCTGCCCATCCCGATCAGCCCGACCGCCGCCCGTACGATGCGCCCGCCATCGACCTGCACCCCACACGCGGCACCGGCCAGCGCGAAGTCGCCGTGCCGACGCGCAAACTCCGCCACGGCGAAGCCGCAGCCACGCCCCCACACCGGAAGGTGCACCGCGGTCACCAGCTCGTCGGGCTCCAGCGCCGTCATGAAGATCGACACGAAGAAGTCGGCGGCCCGGATGCGCCGGCTCCCCCGGGTGCTGCGCACCTCGATCTCGGCGTCGAGCGCGACGGCGACCGCGGGCAGCTCCGCGGCCGAGTCGGCGTGGGCGAGCGAGCCGCCCACCGTGCCACGGTTGCGGATCTGGAAATGGCCGATGTGGGGCGCGGCACGGGCCAACAACGGCACCGAGTCTCGAATGAGCACGTCGGTCTCCAGAGCGCGGTGCCGCGTCAGCGCTCCCACCCGCAGCGTGCCGTTCGACCGGGTGGCGCCGGCAAGCGCCTCGATGCGGTTGACGTCGACGATGTGCTCGGGCCGCCCGAGCCGCATCGCCATCACCGGGACAAGGCTCTGGCCGCCGGCGAGGACCTTCGCCTCGTCTCCGAGCTCGGCCAGCAGGGCCACCGCCGCGTCAACAGACTCCGGCACGTGGTAGTCGAATGCAGCGGCTTTCAACGGCGGTTCTCCGTCTCGTCCAACCCGGCGGACGCCAGCTCGGCGTCCCCCAGGGGATCAGGGCCAGCGACACGGGAGTCTCGCCGTCGCACCGGTCGTCGATCATCCCGTGCTGGTAGGTGGATGCACGCAGCCGCCGGGTCGCGGTCGTCAGGCAAGGCGCGCCGACCAGCCGCCGTCGACCGCGACGATCACCCCGGTGACGAACGAGGCGCGGTCGGAGGCGAGGAACGCCGCCACCTCGGCCTGCTCACGCGCCTCCCCCGCCCGGCCGAGCGCCGCCTTCGCGCCCAGCGAGCGCATCGCGTTCGCCGGCGCCTCCCGGTTCTTCTCCGTGAGAGTGAACCCCGGCGCGATCACGTTGGCCCGGATACCCCGCGGCCCGAACTCGTCCGCGGTCGCCTTCTCCTCCCCGCTGATGTCCGCGGCGAGCACCCTGGCGCCCTCGCGCACGAACACCGCCGCCGAGGCCTTGCCGATACCCCGCCCCGCACCCGTGATCACGGCGACCTTGCCGTCGAGGATGCCCATCAGTCACCTTCGACGATGCCGTGCTGAAGGAAGACGTGCCGGGCGACGTTCATGGCGTTGTGCCACCCCGACCCACCGTCGTAGATGCCGGCCTGGGTGATCGCCTCGCCGACCGCCTCGGGCGTGATCCCCAGGTTCAGTGCATTGTTGACGTGGATGTGCAGCTGATCGTTCTGATACTGGACCTGCAGGACGCTCACGGTGATGAAGCTCCTGGTGTGCAGATCGAGCCCGGGCCGGCCCCACACCTCGCCGTAACCGTAGTCGGCGGTGATCCCGGCCAGTTCCTGCTCGAAGGCCAGCCGGCCTGGTTTGGCGGCCGGGAAGGGGCTGCCGGGCAGCGGCTCGAGCAGGGGGGCATCGGGACCGAGGCCGATACGCCCGACGCCCAGGGCGGTGACCACCCGGTTCCTGGCCGCGCGCCGCTCCTCGTGGTCCATCGCGGGCTTCGGCTCCACCGGGGCACCCGAGCCCGCCGGCACCAGACCCCGAGCGACGAACACCTCACCCGCGACACCGGCCGCGTTCTCCCAGGCCGGCAGGCCGCTGTACACACCGGCGTGCAGCAACGTCTCGTGGATCTCCTCCGGAGTGATCCCGATGTTCAGCGCGCTGTTGACGTACCGGTAGAGCTGGTCTTCCCGGCCCAGGGCCGTCAGGACGGCCACAGTGATGAAACTCCGCGTCCGGAGGTCGAGCCCCGGCCGGCCCCAGATCTCGTACTCGTACAACTGGGCGCCGTGGATCTCGGCCTCCACTGGTAAGGAGGCATACGCCGGCCGCGCGGGCGCACCGCCCTGGCGGGACCGCAGCACCGGTGCGGCGGGCGCGGTACCGACCCGGTCGATGCCGAGCTCTCGGCGGACCCGTTCATAGGCCGCCTCGCGCTGCGCCTGGGTCATCATCCCGACGTACCTCCCTGGGTGAACGGAGCTTCGAATGGTTGGACCCCCGTGCCTGCGGACTCCCTTGTCTGGAGCACGGCGATCTCGGCGGTCGGCAGCACGTTCGCGATCCGCCACAGCCCGATCCAGCTCTGCGGGAAGACAGCGGCGTCGACGAGCGCGGCGTGTGCCTCCGGTTCGGGGTCGTCGCACGCGTCCGAGCAGACAATGACCTGGTAGCCGACGTCGAACGCCCACCTGGCGGTGGACAGGACGGTCCCCGCGGTCGCCACACCCGCGATGACGATCTGCCTGATCCCCGCTTGCTGCAGCAGGTCGTGCAGGCCGGTGGTGGCGAAAGCGCCGATGGTCGTCTTGCTCAGGACGGGCTCGCCGTCGATCGGCGCCAGCAACGGATGGATGTCGTCCACCATCGACTCCGGCACCACATGAAAGACCGGCACGCCGGCCCGCCGGGCCAAGGTCATCGCATGGGAGGCCCGCTCCGCGACGGCCGGGTCGTGGCTGAAGCGCTCGACGATGTACCCGGTGAAGTCCAGGGCGACGAACGCGGTCAGCTGCGTCGTCGGTGCGCTGGCGGCGGCCATCGACTCCCCCTTCACATTGCTTGTATACAACTTTCAGATCAGGTTGTATACAAGTTTGCGGAAATGCGCAAGGGGTGAACTGTCGGCCCGCCGGCGGCTCTGGGCGTCGGGCGGCGCGCGCCGAACAGTGGCGGGCCGAGGTCAGCCTGCCGATGGACGCAGTGGCGGGGACCCATCGGCCGTCTCCTCTTTCCAACGCGGCCTAGGGCTGTGCTGGCAGGGGGCGTGTCCATCCGGTGTCAGGGCTCTCAAGCGCCGCATACGAAGGGTCATTCCGGTCGCGGGAGCCGAGACCGGGCCGCGACGGCCGCATCAGGCCGCTCGCCGGGACGACATGTGTCAGGTCGACAATCACAAGCCGGTGCGCGATCTTCCATTCGCCCTCGCGGCGTTCGAAGCGGTCGATGTACCGCCCGATCGCGAGGAGGACGCGGTCCTCACCTTCGGTCTCGATGCTCCGCCACACCGTGAAGTACGTCTCGCAACCCGCCGTCCTGTCATCGTGCAGCGTGATGAGCTGGTTCGTGACCTGGTTCATCGAGACCTTCGCCGAGCGCACGAGGTCGGCGACACCTCGGCCTACGGTTCTACCCGAGTAGCGCTGGTCGCCGTGATCGTCGATCGCATCAGGGTGGTACGCGGAGCTGATGAGGTCCGGATCGCAACGGTCCACACCGCGGCAGTACCGCATGGTCGCCTCGCGGATCGCCTGCTTGTCGAGCAGCTGCTGGATCGCCGCCTGCTCGGTACCCGCGATGTCCCTCATAGCGCAGCACCGTCCTCAGCGTGGTCAGGATGTTTTCTCGGCGGGCCGGTAGAAGCGATCCATGGGCTCATGGGAGGAGGCTCTCGCCGACTCAGCGGTCGTTGGTGAAGAGGAACGCCTGGGCGAGCGGGCCGCCGCCGCCCGTGACGAGGCCGACCTCGGCGTCGGTGACCTGCCGGGTGCCGGCCTGGCCGCGCAGCTGGAGGAAGGTCTCGTAGGCCAGGCCGAAGCCGAGGTAGCGGCCTTCTGAGAGTTGCCCACCGGAGGTGTTGAGCGGCAGATCACCGGTGCGGGCGATGCGCGTGCCACCTTCCACGAACGCCCCCGCCTCGCCGCGGCCGCAGAAGCCGAGTGCCTCGAGCCACAGCAGGACGAAGATGCTGAACCCGTCGTAGAGACCCGCGACGTCGACGTCGGCGGGCCGCAGCGCGGTGCGTGACCAGAGCTGCTCGGCGGCCTTCGTCGCGGCCATGACGTCGAAGTCCGGCCAGAACTCCCAGCTCGAGGTCATCGGCCGGCCGCCGCCGAGGGCCTCGAAGAACACCGGCCGGTCGACGTCACGGCGGTGGTCGGCGTGCGAGACGACGAAGGCGATCGACCCGTCCGCCGGGATGTCGCAGTC